>CAJAHV010000123.1 GCA_903939555.1 uncultured Alphaproteobacteria bacterium
CAACAACGCATGAAAATGCCGGGGCGGCCCGCCGCCCCGGCTTTTTCACGCCCGGCCGATCAGTAATTAAAGCCCACCGACGCGCCATAGGTGCGCGGTTCGCCGAATTCCGACACGGTGTTCGCGCCGACAAAGGCGAAGGAACCGAAGCTGACCGTTTTGTATTCCTTGTCGAACAGGTTCTTGGCCCAGACGCGCAGGTAGATTTCCGCATTGCTGCCGACCTGGTGGGTGACAGTGCCATTGATGTCGACAATCGCGCGCCCGGGAATGGTGCGGTTATCGGCGACGTTCGACGAGGTTTCGATCGCGCTTTGATAAGAAAGGTTGCCGTGGAGCGCCAGGTTCCACTTTTCGGTCAGATCGGTACGATAATCGACATTGGCGGCAAATGAGGTGCGCGGTGCCGAGGTCTGGTCAGGAATGAAGAACTGCCGGACGATTTGCCCGCGATCGTTGAGCACATCAGCCTGTGTTGCCCCCAGCGTCGCGCGCAGAAAAGCGCCGCTGACCCCAATCGACAGCTCGCGCGTGACCGCCGCTGTCAAATCATACTCGATGCCGTAATATTCATTATCGTCGATGCCGATGAAGTCGCGGTCGCCGGCGGTTGATCCGGTCTGGACGCTGGCCTGATACTGATTGAGCTTCATGTAGAAGCCGGCGACCGACGCGCTGACCCGGTTGTCGAAGAAGCGGCCCTTGATGCCGGCCTCGAAGCTGTTGATGTTTTCGGGCTGGAAGCCGGCGGCGAAATTGATCGGGTTCGAAGAGCGCTGCGAGGTGCCGCCCGACTTATATCCCTGAACCCATTTGGCGTAGAGGTTGAGGCCGTCGTTGACCTTGTAGGCGACCGTCACCGATGGCGAAAAATCGTTGAACTTGCCCTTGTAGGTGGCGGCCTGGACGGCGCCGGTCGGCGTGCACGCGGCTGGTGGCGGAAAGAAGCCCTGCGGCCCGAAGAATCCGCAGTTGGTCGGCGTGAAGCCGCCCAACGCCGCGAAGGAGAAGGAGCGTTCGTTGATGCGCGTCGCTTCGCGATCATCGTGCGAATAGCGGCCGCCCAGCGTCAGGCTGAACTGTTCGCCTTCGAAAGGCCGGACGGTGACTTCGCCATAGGCCGCATAGGATTTGTTGGCGATGGTCGTGAAGTTCTGCAGCACCAGCGGCCCGGAACCGATCGCACCCGACACGATATCGAGTTCGGCGCTGTCGCTGTAATAAAAGCCGCCGAGCACATATTCCATGCTGCCGGCCATGAAGCCATTCTTGCCGATGGCCTGGAGCTCGATCGAATCGCTCTGGAATTCGAGAAAGTCGGTTGGCGCGGCGATGCCGTTGGGACCGATGCTGTTGAGCAGGGTGCCGACCGGCAGCTGCGGAATGAACGACTGTACGACCCTTGTGTTCACAAAGGCTTCGTGTACCGGCAGATTGTCGGAGAACTGGCGATTGTCGATGTCGCGATGGCCATAGAGTGCGCGCATCGTGAAATCATCGCTGAATTCATATTCCAGCGAAGCGGTATGCGACAGGTTCTTGCCGAAATTCTGCGGGAACTCACGCAACGCTTGGGCACTGTCCGGGCGACGGTCGACAAAGGGCGAAGGGACCGTGAAGCGGCTTTCGATGAAGGTCTGCAACTGGGCAAAGCCCCCCGTACCCGGTATCGGCGACGGGGCCGAGATTGGCAACGCAGCGATCGCGCTGCCCTGGGTCGGCACGGTCAAGGTGCCGACGTCCTTGTTCCTGGTATATTCGAAGGCATAATCGAGTGTCAGCCGCTCGACCGGGCGGAAACGGACGGCGGCGCGAAACGCCTGCCGGTTGATTTCGCCGAAATCCCGTCCCAGCCCGGTATTTTCCTGCAAGCCGTCGCGATTGTTGAATAGGCCATTGAAACGCAAGGCAAGCGTATCACTGACCGGCAAGTTGAGCGTGGCCGTGCCGCGCAAGGCGTTGTAATTGCCATAGCTGATTTGGCCCTTGGCATGCACGCCATCGAATTGCGGTTTGGTTGAAATGAGATTGATGGCGCCGCCAGTGGCGTTGCGGCCGTAAAGCGTGCCCTGTGGGCCACGCAAAACCTCGACGCGCTCGATATCGTCCGATTCGAACCCGGCGCCGACCGATGTGCCGACATAGATGCCATCGACATAAAGCGCCACCGACGGATCCTGGGTCAGCGAGACGTCATTCTGGCCGATACCGCGGATGAACAGGCGAACGGTGTCGGAGCGCCCGTTGAAATTGTTGACGAACAGATTGGGCACCTGACCGACGAAATCGCGCAGCTCACTGATCTGGTAATCGCCAAGCTTTTCGTTGCCGAGCGCAGCAATCGAAATCGGCACGTCGATCGACGCCTGTTCGCGCTTTTGTGCGGTGACCACGATCTCCTTGAGCCCGAATTCATCGGCGGCACCGCTGGCCGTAGCGGCAGTCTGGGCCAAGGCGGCGGTGCTAGTGATGGCGGCAATGGCCAGAGCCGAGGCGGTGATGGACAGGCGAACAGAATGCACTTTCGACATTGTCATGGCTTTCTCCCCCGCGCATTTTGCGCTTTCACGCCCGATTTTTCAGGCATTGCGCGATATCGTGGCCAATTTTCTACGCAATGCAAGAGTGTAGCGTTTCCGACATGCGGCCGGCGCTCGGCAGTGCCGGCTAAAATCCATCCGGTTTTATGCTGCACTCATGCTGCGCAACAATTGCGCCAGAAACTGCCGCGTGGTGCAGAGCGCGAAACAGCGCGACTCAGTTGCGCAATCGGACCAGCGACTGGCGCAGGCCGCTGGTGTCCAATGGCCGCGCCGCGCTCAATACCGCATACCAGCGCCGCACCAACACCGACTGGCGGCGGTCCGCTTCGGCCAGCGCCTGCAATTCGCGGCGCTGCTGTTCGAGCAATTCGGCCAGCGCTGCCGCGCCATGATCCGACAATTTGTAGATGTCGGACGTGTAAACAGTTTCGGGCGCGGCGAAATCCATCGCCATGAACT
Organism: uncultured Alphaproteobacteria bacterium; assembly: GCA_903939555.1. Classification (GTDB taxonomy): domain Bacteria; phylum Pseudomonadota; class Alphaproteobacteria; order Sphingomonadales; family Sphingomonadaceae; genus Sandarakinorhabdus. Next base: position 3,003 of record CAJAHV010000123.1, read on the forward strand.
GCGGTTTCATTCGCGCCTCGAACTGGGCCCGCATCGGTGCCTTGCGCCAGATGATGCTGCGCACGACTCGCGGCCGCACCCGGCCACCGGGTAACAAGTCGATCAGTGCCAGTTTCTCCAGTTTTGTCAGCGCGGTTGCGACCGCTGCTGGTGGCACGCCGAAATCACCGACGATATCCTGCCACGGCTCGCCGCCCAGCGTGACGACAAAGACGAATGCCAGCAGATCATCATCGGAGAGCGCTTTTTCCTGTGCCAGCGTCAGTGCCTTGGCCAGATCGGGCTGCGGTGCCGCAGTGGTTTCGGCGAGATCGGCAAGCGTCAGTCCGGCCAGCGCCGCAAGCTGTTCGAGCCGGTGGAGCGTCAGTCCGCGCCCGGCGAGCCAGCGTTTGATGCTCGCCACGCCGACGCCGCAATGCTGGGCCGCGTCGGCATGGCGGATGCCGCGCTGTTTCAAGCTGCGGCGCAATGCGGCGCAAAGCGCTGCGGTCTGGCTGTCTGGCATGGCATTCCTTGAAAAGAGAAACCTCGCGGTCCCTATTGGCTCATCAGATGCACCTTTTGTCCAGTCGGCCATAGTCGCCGGACGCGCGCCGGCATAGACTTGCTGTCATCAAGATCGCTCATCAACGGCGGCGGCATCAGCGCGGGGAGTTTTGCATGACCGATATTCTCATCAGGAACGGTACGGTCGTCGATGGCACTGGGGCGCCGCGTTTTGCCGCCGATGTGCGCATCAAGGGTGGCGTCATTGCCGAAGTCGGGCCCGGCCTGATCGCTGCGGGTGAGCGCATTATCGATGCCACCGGTTGTTTCGTGACGCCGGGCTTCATCGAAAGTCACACGCATTACGATGCTTCGATGTGGTGGCAGCCCGATCTCGATCCGCTGCCCGGCTATGGCGCGACGACGATGATCCTGGGCAATTGCGGATTCTCGATGGCGCCGCTGCATCCGTCGCAGGCGGTGAAAGACGAAGTTATCGGTATCTTCTCGTTTTTCGAAGATATTCCCGAAGGCCCGTTCAAGGAAAATGTGCCGTGGGACTGGTCGACCTGGGGCGAATATCGCAAGTCCTTCGAAAAGAATGTCAGCGTGCCGCTCAACTATGCCAGCCTTGTCGGCCATATTCCATTGCGTCTCGCCGCCATGGGCATGGACGCCTGGGACCGCGCCGCGACGCCGGCCGAAATTGCCCGGATGCAGGTGCTGCTCGACGATGCGCTCGCCGCCGGCGCGCTCGGCATGTCGGACAATATGCACGATCATGATGGCACCAATCGCCCGGTGCCGTCGATGCTCGCCGATGATGCCGAATATGCCGCGCTGTTCGACGTGATGGAGAAATATCCGGCCTCGGTGTATCAGGTCATCGTCGATACTTTCATGCGGATGACCGGGCCGGCCAATATGGCGCGGCTGGAAAAACTGCTCACCGGCCGCAATATCCGGGTGCAGGTGGCCGGCGGCATCCCGACGCTGGAATTCCAGAAACCGATTCTGCCGGCGATGCGCGCCAGCCTTGAATCGATGCGCGCGTCCGGTGTCGATGTCTGGCCGGCCTATGCGCATGTCTCGCCGACTTCCACCCTCAGCCTCGTCAAGTCGCTGATCTTTGCCCAGTCGAACGATTATGTCTGGCACGAGGTCGTTCTCGCCGAAGACCATGCCGAAAAGGCGCGGCTGCTCGCCGATCCCGAATGGCGGGCCCGCGCGCGCGAAAGCTGGGACACCAATGCCTGGGATCATTCGCCGCTGAAGAACCCGCAGGAGCTTCACCTGATCAATTCCGACAATGGCGTCGGCCCGGTCAACATCACGCTGAAAGCCTGGGCTGACAGCCGCGGCCAGCACCGCAGCGACGCGATGGCCGATTGGATCCTTGCCAATGGCACCATGTCGACCGTCCATATGGCACCGTTCCCCAAGGACGAGGAACTGACCATGATGCTGATGAACGACCCCAAGTCGCTCGGCAATGTGTCGGACGCTGGCGCCCATCTGCAGATGCTGTGCGGCGGCGGCGAAAATGCCCTGTTGCTGACCAGCTATGTGCGCGACGAAAAGAAGATGACACTGGAACATGCCGTGCATGTGATGACCCAGAAGATCGCGATCCATTTCAACCTCGCTGATCGCGGCGTCATTGCGGTCGGCAAGCGCGCTGATATTGCGGTATTCGATTTGGACGAAGTCCAGCGCCGCGAGATGATCAAGAAGTTCGACGTGCCCGATGGCAAGGGCGGCACCACCTGGCGCTTCACCCGCGACGCGGCGCCGATGCGGCTGACACTGGTCAATGGCCAGCCGACCTTTGAAAACGGCGCCTATACCGGCAGCACACCGGGCGAATTCCTGGTGCCGTCGCGTCCCGTTCTTGCCATGGCGGCCGAATAATGGCCACGCTTGCCGAAAAGCCGGCCGACAAGGTTTCGGCCGCCGATTTCGCCTATTTCAACGGCGAAAACGTCAAGATCGAGACCGCATCATCGGTGCTGGTCAGTTCATCGCCCTATCTCAACCACCCGATGCTGCGGCAGCTGGTGGCGCAGGAGGTGCTGCGCCGCAACGGCAAGGACCTGCAATCAACCGCCTATATCCCCGAGGTGGCGCAGATCATCCACCAGATCGAGGACACACCGGCGGTCGATGCGCTGTTCGCCCGCGAACGCACGCTCAATCCGGACTTTGCCGCCTGGCTCGACCGGCGGCATTTGTCGAACTTCACCGTCGATGATGTCACCGGCTTTGCGCCCGGCACGCTCGGCGCGACGATCCATGATTTCCTCACCGGCAGCGGCTACCAGATCGACTATTTCTTCCAGGGTCTGGTGGTGAAGACCGACTATGATTACTATAAGAAGGAACGCGTTTTCACGCACGACATCGAGCATATGGTGACCGGGCTCGAAACCGATTTCGCCAGCGAAACGGGGCTGATCTGGGCCAATATGGAAAGCTATTACAAGACCTTTTCGACCGAGCTTGCGGCTGAACTGACTCGATTTTACAGTTGGCTGGCGACCAAGTCGAACTTCAAGACCAACCTTTATTACCCCAAGGTGATGCCGGCCTATCTCGAATCGATCCGGCTCGGCATCGAAATGGGGCGGGCGTGGAAAAAGCCGTTGCTGATGGTGCCGTGGCGCGACCATCTCGACTGGACGATTCCGCAGATCCGTGAGGAATACAACATCATCGGTGCACCACCGTCAGGGCATTGGGCCTGGACGACAGCGGCATCGCGCGACTGATGCGGGGTCTGGCAGGAAAAACCGTCGCAATCGCCGGCGGCGGTCGCGGCATTGGCGCTGCAACCGCCCGCCGGCTGGCGGCTGAAGGCGCAGCGGTGGTTGTCGGTGACATCAAGGCCGAATGGGCGGTGGAAACCGCCGCCGCCATCCGCGCTAATGGCGGCAAGGCGATCGGGCTGGGCGTCGATGGCACCAGCCCCGAATCGGTGACGGCCTTTGTCGCGGCAACGCTTGCCGAATTCGGCCGCCTCGATGGCTTTCACGTCAATCTGGCCGGCGGCACGGTCGGCGATATCGACGCGCTCAACTGCCCGCTCGATGTGTTCGACCGCGGTATTGCGATCAATCTGAAAAGCCATCTGATCTGCACACAGGCCGCCTTGCCGGTGATGCTCGAACGCGGCGGTGGAGCGATGATCTATACAAGTTCGGGTGCCGCCAGCGGGGCGAGCGCCTGGCAGGTCGCCTATCCGATGGCCAAGAATGGCATCCATGCGCTGGTCCGCCATGTCGCCCAGCGTTGGGGCAAGCAGGGTATCCGCGCCAATGGCGTCGCCCCGGGACTGGTGCTGACCGAGGCCGTGCGCGAACACATGACCGACGAGCAGGTGAGTGGCGCCGAAAAGCGCATTCCGAGCACCCGCTTGGGGCATCCCGACGATATTGCCGGGGTGGTTGCCTTGCTGGCATCGGATGATGGTATCTGGATCAATGGCCAGGTCATCCATGTCAACGGCGGTGCACAGATGCGTGATTGACGCCCTTTCCGGCGCCGCCGCGCCCGCGCCGCCGCGCAGCAATCCCTGGCTCGTGCTTGCCCTGCTGCTGGTGATTTCGATCATCAGCTATGCCGACCGCTATCTGATCGCCGGCCTTGTCGGCCCGATCAAGGCGGAATTCGGCGTTGGCGACGGCTATATCGGCCTGTTGATGGGGCCGGCGTTCGCCGTGCTGTTCACCACGATGAGCATCCCCATCGCCCGCGCCGCCGACCGCGTGTCGCGGGTGGCGATCATCGCCATCGGCTGCCTGTTCTGGAGCGTGTTCACCACCCTGTCGGGTTTCGCTACCGGCCCCGTCACCATGGCGGTGGCGCGCATCGGCGTCGGCATCGGCGAAGCGGCTTTTCTGGCCCCGGCCTATTCGCTGCTTGCCGCCTATTTCCCGCCGGCCCGGCGCGGCCTCGCTTTCGCCGTCCTCGGGCTCGGCATTTATTTCGGGCAGATTATCGGCTTTGCTGCCGGGCCGGCGGTGGCGGCGCGCTGGGATTGGCACGCGGCATTCTACGTGCTGGGCGCGCCCGGCATTATCATCGCGCTGGTTGCCTGGGCCGTTATTGCCGAACCAGCACGCCCGGCGGTCGCCGCGCCACCGCTGCCATTGCTGCCGCTTACCCGGCGGCTGGCGGCGGCGCGTGGTTATCGGCTGGCCGTGCTCGGCATGGGTTTCGGCACGCTGTCGGGCGTCTCGTTCGGCATGTGGGGGCCGGCGCTGTTTGCCCGCGCCTATGGCCTGCCGGCGCAGGAGGCCAACACGACCTTCGGGTTGGCCTTCGGGCTGCCGGGGCTGCTCGGCACGCTGATGTTCGGGGCGCTGGCCGACCGATTGCTCAAGCGATCACCGCAGGGGCCGATGCTGCTGGCCGCCGGCGCGCTGTTGACCGCGACGCTGTGCATCTTCGCGGTCAACTGGTCGTCGACCTTCGGCCTGGCCCGGGCGCTGGCCATTCCGTCGGGCCTGCTCGGCGGCGGCTGGTCTATTGGCGTGATGGCATCGCTGCAGAACATGCTGCCCGATCGCTTCCGCGCGACCGCTACGGCGCTGTTCATCATGATCAGCACCTTCATCGGCTTTGTCATGGGCCCCTGGGCCGCCGGCATGATCAGCGATGCTGTCGGCGGTGACGGCGCCCTGTCGCTGCGCATCGGCCTGTCGGTGACGATCCTGACCGGCATTCCGGCGGCGATCATGCTGTGGCGGTCGGCGCATCACCTCGACGCCGACCGCCGCGATCTTGCCGCCTAACCCTGTTTGGGTGCGCCCGGCATCGTCATGTAATAGTGTCCGGCGTTGAGCCCGCCATCGACCGATAGTTCCGTCCCCATGCAATAGCGCGCATCGTCCGACGCCAGATAGGCGGCGGCGGCGCCGATGTCGGACGGATCGCCGGCGCGCTGGGCCGGGTAGATGCGGAAGCCCTTGTCATACAGCTCGCGCGGCACGTTGCCGGGATTGGACAATGGGGTGACGATGCCGCCGGGGTGGATAGAATTGACCCGGATACCGCGCGGCCCGAGTTCGAGCGCCGCCGCCTTGGTGAAACCGCGCACCGCAAACTTGCTGGCGCAATAGGCAGTCAGCGAATTGGCGCCGGATATGCCGTCGGCGCTGCTCATGTTGATGATGCTGCCGCCGCCGGCACGCTCCAGCGCCGGGATCGCGGCCTGGGTGCCGAACATGGTGCCCATCAGATTGATGTCGATGATCCGGCGCATTTCGGCTTCCGACAGGTCATCGAGCTTCTTGAAGACGATAACCCCGGCGTTGTTGACCAGAATGTCGAGCTTGCCGAATTTTGCTTCCACCGTTGCGATCGCTGTGTCCCAGCCAGCACGGTCGGCAACGTCCTGGCGGATGAAGGCGGCGTTGCTGCCCAGTTCGTGCGCCAGTGCCTCGCCTTCGCTGACCAGCACGTCGCTGATCATCACCTGCGCGCCTTCGGCGATGAAACGCCGGACGATGCCTTCGCCAATACCGCGCGCACCGCCGGTGACCAGTGCCACCTTGCCTGCCAGTCTCTGCATGATTGTCTCCCCGCCTGGCCTGTCGCCGGCTTCTGGATTTGACGATAGCGACTGGATTCATCGTCAACAATGCGCAATCATGCAGCATAAGTGCAATTCAATGCGCAAACGCGAAAGAAAGTCAGTGGGGATGAACGCATTGTTTCCGGCCGGCGCGGCGCTGGTGTTCGGCGCCAGCGGCGGCATCGGCGGCAAGGTTGCCGAAGTGCTCGCCAGCGATGGCAGCGATTTGGCGCTGGTCTGCAACCGCAAGCCTGATGCCGCCGCCGCGGTGGCCGCGACCGCTCAGGCGCTCGGCCGCACCGCGACGACGCACCGTTGCGATGTCACCGACCCGGCAGCGGTCGCGGCGCTGGTCGCCGATGCCGTGGCGGCGCATGGCCGGGTTCACACGCTGGTCTGGGCTGCGGGGCCCTTGGTCGAACAATTGATGCTTGCCGATACGCCGGTCGACAAATGGCGGCGCGCCTTCGATGTCGAAGTCCATGGCCTGTTCACCGCCGTGCAGGCGATATTGCCGCACTGGCGTGCGCAGGGTGGCGGCAGTGTCGTTCACCTCGGCTCCGCCGGGCATCGGCGCTGGCCCGACAAGGACGGGATGTCGGTGGCGCCCAAGGCGGCCAATGAAAGCTTCATTAAGGGCATCGCGCGCGAAGAAGGCCGCCACGGTATCCGCGCCAATTCGGTGCTGGTCGGGGTCATAGATGCCGGCATGTTCCACGAACTGACCGCGCAGGGCGCCTTTCCGCAAAGCTGGATCGATGAAACCCAGAAAATGCTGGCGCTGCGCCGCTGGGGCCAACCCGAAGAAATCGGCTATGCCGTGTCGTATCTGGCCTCGAACCGCGCCGCCTATGTGACCGGCGAACAGATCAACGTGGCCGGCGGATTCGGCCTGTGAGGAGCGCATAATGACCTTGAATCCCGCCATCCAGCCGATCCTCGACATGATGGCGCCGCTGGCGTCGGTCGATTGGAAAACCGTGCCGACTGCGGCGATGCGCGCCATGCTCGACACGCCGATGGCGCTGGGCCCGCCGATCGCCATGGCGCGGGTGACCGACCTTGGCATCGACCTGCCGGGTCGTAACCTGGCAGCGCGGCTGTATGTTCCCGAAGGCGCGGCGCGCGGCCTGACGCTGTTCTTTCATGGCGGCGGCTGGGTGATTGGCACACTTGAAACCCATGATGCGACGTGCCGGGCGCTGGCGCGGGCGAGCGGCGCGGCGGTGCTGTCGATCGGCTATCGGCTGGCCCCCGAGCATCGCTACCCAGCCGCCGTCGATGATTGCCATGATGCCACCGTGTGGGCGGCGGCCAATGGCAGCGTGCTGAACGTCGATGTCTCGCGGCTGGCGGTGGCGGGGGACAGCGCCGGTGGCAATCTGGCCGCCGCCGTGGCGATCAGGCTGCGCGATGCCGGCGGCCCGGCATTGGCGCACCAGCTGCTGATCTATCCGGTCACTGATGCCCGCTTCGACACAGAGTCTTACACGTCCAATGGCAGCGGCAATTATTTCTTGTCGACTGCGGGTATGGAACGTTTCTGGAGCGCTTATCTCGGCGACCGGCCTGCCAGCGATGCGCCGCTTGCCGCCATCCTGCACACGCCCGACCTGTCGGGGTTGCCGCCGGCGACGGTCATTACCGCCGAATATGATCCGCTGCGCGATGAAGGTCAGGCCTATGCCGCGCGGCTGGCGGCGGCGGGCGTGGCGGTCGATGCACCGATGGCGCCGGGGATGATCCATGGCTTTTTCGGCATGTTCGAGATGGTGCCGGCGGCACAGGACTGGATCAATCATGGTGGCGGCAATCTCGCGTCGGCGTTCGCGGCATGACCGAGGCCGAAACACTGCGCCGGCTCGGCCTGCGCTATGCCGCCGCCATCGATGGCGGCGATGCCGAGGCGCTCCTGGCGATCGTCACCAGTGATGGCAGCATCGGCAACAGCGATGCTGTCGATCCGGTTTTTGTCGGCCATGACGCGCTGCGCGGCATGGTCGGCCAGGTCGATGCGATGTTCATCAAGACGCTGCACAAGGTCC
>CAJAHV010000124.1 GCA_903939555.1 uncultured Alphaproteobacteria bacterium
ACGGCTCCGCTTGCCCCCGGATCGCGATATTTTCGCGCGATTCTGCCCCCTGATCCCCCCGAAACCGCGTTTTTCCCGGCATTTCCCCGCTGCCAACGGGTTTTTCCTCCCGTTATGCCGGCGATGATCGCGGGCTGTTGTCTCGCAACCGGGGCTGTTTGCGGTATTTTTGCGTTGCCGACCCCCTGTCGTTGCCACGCCGCGCGGCCTTGCTGCCACCGCAACCTCACGGCAAGCGGGGGCCGAAACGCGCCCGAAACCCTGCGCCGCCAGCCGGTTGATGGTTGCTGATGCCGATCTGCCGGCCCGCTCGGTCGGTCGAGTTTGCGGCCTGACCGCCCGGCCAACCATGGTCAAGGCGTGCCTTTTGGCCGGGCGAGCCCGCCATAATGCAGCGTCGGGCGATCCCGGCCCTAGCCATTCGCCGGTTCACGACCTAATCTTTGCAGATTGACCTGCAAGCATCGCCCTGAAAGCACCGCCTATGACCCGTCTTGTCACCCATGATCTCGCGGTACGGCCGACCCGCAATGAACAGGCGGCGCAGGATTTCACCTCCAGCCTGCGCGGTCATGTCCTCAATCACATGGCCGCGACCCTCAAGACCCGCTACGAAAACACCATCGTACCGCGCTTGGCCGAGCCACCCGGCGATGGCCGCGCCGTCCATGCCGCCATCCGGCCCGATACCTATTTCCGCTTTTATTCTGCCTTGCGCATCGGTGCGCAGGAGATGGTCTGGGCCAGCGTCAATGATGCCGTCCACCGCGATGCCCCGCGGCTGGCGCAAGCCGCGCAGGCGCTGGCGGCCCGCGGCACCGGTTCCCTGACCCTTGACCCGGCCCTTGAAGTGCCGCGCAGCGTCTCGGCGATCGATGTCCACCACATGCCCGGCAGCTACAGTGCGCAAAGCGGCCCCGACGATGTGACCGCCGGCGCCACCTACGAGAACGGCCTGTCGGTGTTTTCCTTCGGCCTGATGGGCAAGAATCTCGATGATATCGGCGAATCGAGCGCCTTCTGGCTGCGCCACTCCCACCCCGATTTCGCACCAAAGACCATTCTCGACCTTGGCTGTTCGGTCGGTCACCAGACCCTGCCGTGGAAACGCGCCTACCCCGATGCCCATGTTACCGGCATCGATGTGGCCGCGCCGTGTCTGCGCTATGCCCATGGCCGGGCGCAGTCACAGGGCGTCGATGCGCATTTCGTCCAGGCCAATGCCACTGCGCTGCCCTGGCCCGACGCCAGTTTCGACCTCGTCTATTCGTCGATGTTCCTCCACGAACTGCCGCTGAAGGACATAAAGGCGGTGTTCGCCGAGATCCGCCGCGTGCTCAAGCCCGGCGGGCTGATGCTCCACTATGAACTGCCGCCCAACAACCAGTTGTCGGCGTACGACGGTTTTTATCTGGACTGGGACTGCTGGTACAACAACGAGCCCTATTACAAGGGCTATCGCGACCAGGATCCGGCGACCTTGTGCGGCAATGCGGGCTTTGCGGCGGGCGGTTTCTTCCAGACGGTGGTGCCCTCGCTGGCTTGGTATGGCGAAGCGGCGGTGGCAGAAGCGCTGAAGGGCCCGGCACAGGTGGGCGGCAACACCGGGCGGCTTGCCGATGGTGTGCAATGGTTCGTCTATGGGAACTGGGCATGACCGAGGCATCAGGCGAGGCATCAGGCGAGTCGCGGGGCGTCAAGCCGCAGGTCTTCGACGACCCGGCGATCGATGCGCTGGTCAAGATGCTGCTCGAACTGGCCAGCGAAAGCTGGGTGACCCGGGCGCGGCTGGCCGCACTTGAAGCCAAAGTCGGCTCGGTCGAGGACGTGGTGCTGCCTGCCGCCGCCGAGGCGCAACTGGCGGCAGAGCGCGACGCGTTCGTGAAGAAGCTGTTCGGCGTGCTCGAACGCTGAAACAAGAGCCGGGGACGCGGGCCGGGGACGCGGGCAGGACGGCCACACCGGCCCGCTAAGGCGCCAACCGTCGCTTCGCCAATGGCGGCGTCTCACCCTTGTTGACACTGCGCGCCCAGCCGATCAGCGCCCGCATCGCCGGCCCATCGGCTTCGGCCGATTGCCGATAGAACAGCGCCAGCCGGGCGTCATCGGCACAGCCGGCGGGTGTGCAGCGATAATGCAGCAGCGCGGCGGCGCGTATCTTGCCGGCAGGCGTTACCACCATCGCGCCCTTTTCGGGGCAGCTATGGGCGCGGCAGGCAGCGAACAACAGGCTGCCATCCGTGAGCCGCAAAGGCGCCTCGGGTGGCCCGCCGAGCGCTTCGCGCGCCTGTTTCCAGACGAGCGCGCCCGGCATCAGATAGTTGCCGCGCGCCGTGCCGAAAAAGCCTTTCAGCGCCGCCTCGGTCCCCGGCACCCACATCAGTTCGTTGGTGGTGCGGCATTGGGCGGGCTGCGCCATGCTGCACGACGGCACCGCCGCAGCAAGCAACAGCGCCAGCAGCATCATGCCAGCAGGGCGCGCGCTGCGGCGGCAACCCGCGCATCGCCCGCCGCGACCACCCGGCCGTCGCTGCCATGGCGCAGCGCCGCCCCGGCCCAGTCGGTCATCACGCCGCCGGCGCCGGTAATGACCGGGACCAGCGCCGCCCAATCATGAACCTTCAGCCCTGATTCAACGACAAGGTCGAGGTGTCCCGAGGCCACAAGGCCGTAATTATGGCAGTCGCCGCCGTACAGGCTGTCGGCGACGGCGCCGCGCAGCGCATCGACGCGCGGCATGTCGGCGGCATCGAACAGGAACGGTCCGGTGGTGCCGAGCCGGGCCGCGCCCAGCTCAGCACAGGCGCGGACATGGGCGCGCTGGCCGTTCAGTGTCGTGGGATGGTCGACGCCGCCGACCCAGCGCTCCCCGATGATGCACTGGTCGATGACGCCCAGTACCGGCACACCATCCTCCATGAGCGCGATCAGCGTGCCAAAGATCGGCCGGCCGGCAACAAAGGCGCGAGTGCCATCGATGGGATCGAGCACCCAGACGCGGCGCGCATCGGCGCGGTCATCGCCATATTCCTCGCCGATGACGCCATCACCGGGGCGGTGTTCGGCAAGCAGGGCGCGGATGGCGGCCTCCGCCTCGCGGTCGGCGATGGTGACGGGGGAGAAGTCTTGCTTGGTCTCGACGAGGAAGGGCCGGCGGAACCACGGCCGGATTGCTGCGCCGGCAGCATCGGCAAGTACATGGGCGAGGGCGATATCGTCGGGGGTCACAGGCCCAGCTCCTGCAGGATTGCCTGCCTGTCCGCATCAAGCCCCGGTGCTGCCGGGCGCACCGCCGGGTCGGCATGGCGCGACAGCTTGACCGGATTGCCTGCCGCGAGCAGCGGCGTGCCGTCGGGAAAGGCCGTCTCGATCACCATGCCGCGGGCCCTGACCTGCGGGTGCGCCAGCGCCTGCGCGACATCGTGCAGCGGCCCGCAGGGCACGCCCGCAGCCTCCAGCCTGGGCAGCCAGTGCGCTGCCGGTGCCGTCATCAGCGCGGTTTCAAGGATCGTCGCGATGGTATCGGCTGCCTCGGTGCGCAGCGCATTGGTTGCGAAGCGCGGATTGGCCTTGAGCGCCCCCAGATCGAGCGCATCGAGCAGCGCCGCCCACAGTGCATCATTGCCCGCCGCGATGACGATATGGCCGTCCTGGCACGCATAGGCGGCAAAGGGCGTGATGCTCGGGTGGCGCGCCCCCAAGGGTCCTGGTGCAACGCCCGACACGGCATAGCGCGCCACGGCGTTCTCAAGGATGGCGATCTGGCCGTCGAGCATTGCCACATCGACGAACTGGCCTTCGCCGGTACGCGCCCGGTCGTGCAATGCCGACAGGATGCCGATGACGGTGAACAGCCCGGCGGTAATATCGCCCACCGATGTGCCGACGCGGGTCGGCTTGCCACCGGGCCAGCCGGTGACGCTCATGATGCCGCCCATCGCCTGCACCACCATATCATAGGCGGCCTTGTGGGCATCCGGCCCGGTCTGACCAAAACCGGAGGCAGCGGCATAGATCAGCCGTGGGTGGCGGGCGTGCAGCACGTCCCACCCCAGCCCGAGCCGTGCCATCACCCCGGGGCGGTAGTTTTCGACCAGCACATCGGCGCGGGCCACCAGCGCTTCGAAGATGGCGCGGTCGCCCGTGTCCTTCAGGTCGAGCGCGATCGATTGCTTGCCGCGGTTGATGCTGGCGAAATAGGCGCTCTGGTCACCCAGAAACGGTCCGATCTGGCGGCTGTCATCACCGGTTCCCGGCCGTTCGACCTTGATGACGCGGGCACCGAGATCGGACAATATCATCGTGGCATAAGGTCCGGCGAGCACCCGCGACAGATCGATGATGAGCAGGTCGTCAAGGGGGCCGGGGGGTCGCATGGCCCTTGCCTAGCCCGTAATGCCCGCTTCGCCAATTGCCAAGCGCATGCCAAGGCTGCGCCAACCACACGCCATAGCCGCGCCAGCGCCGTTCCTCACCCCAAAAAACCGCTTGCCGCCCCTTCCGGTGGGGCAGCCATCTGTGCAACGATGCACCGGCACGACATCGTGGGGACATATTTCATGACATTCCGTTCTATTGCGCTGGCCGCATTGCTGGCCAGTTCGTCGCTGGCCATGGCGCAGGTGTCGCCCGAACAGGCCAAGCGCGAGGCTGTACTCGATGCCAGCGTGTCGGCCAGCGAGCAGATGGGCTGGCTCAAGCAGATGGCATCGGCGCCCAACCATGTCGGCAGCGCGCATGACAAGGCCAATGCCGAGTTCATCCTCAGCCAGTTCAAAGCCTGGGGCTGGGATGCGAAGATCGAGACCTTCGAGGTGCTTTACCCGACGCCCTTGAAGACGCAGCTCAACCTTGTCGGCCCGGTTGCCGTGCCGCTTGGCGGGCAGGAGCCGACGATCCCCGAGGACGCGACCAGCGCCAATCTCAAGGACGCGCTGCCGCCCTATGTCGCCTTCCAGGGCGACGGCGATGTCACCGCCGATGTGGTTTATGTGAACTATGGCCTGCCCGCCGATTATGCGGCGCTGGCGCGGCGTGGCATCAGCGTGAAGGGCAAGATCGCGCTCGCCCGCTATGGCGGCGGCTGGCGCGGCCTGAAGCCGAAACTGGCACAGGAACAGGGCGCCATCGGTGCGCTGATCTATTCCGATCCGGCGAATGATGGCTATGCCACCGCCGATACCTACCCCAATGGCGGCGGCCGCCCCGATACCGGTGTGCAGCGCGGCTCGGTCGCCGACATGACGACCTATCCCGGCGACCCCGGTACGCCGGGCTATGGCTCGGTGAAGGGCGCCAAGCGGATCGACCGCAAGGACGCCGTCACCATCATGAAAATCCCGACGCTGCCGATCTCCTATGGTGACGCCATGAAGATCTTTGCGCAGTTGAAGGGCCCGATTGTCCCCGACAATTTCCGGGGCGCGCTGCCGATCACCTATCGCACCGGCGGCGATGGCAGCGTCAAGCTGCACCTGCAGGTCGAATCCGACTGGTCATTGAAGCCCGTCTACAACGTCATCGCCATGCTGAAGGGCAAGGATCGCCCCGATGAATGGGTGGTGCGCGGCAATCACCATGACGGCTGGGTGTTCGGCGCCGCCGATCCATTGTCGGGCGAAGTCGCCATGCTGTCGGAAGCCAAAGCGCTGGGGCAGCTCGCCAAGGCCGGCTGGCGGCCGTCGCGGACCATCGTCTATGCCAGTTGGGATGCCGAGGAACCGATGCTGCTGGGCAGCACCGAATGGGTTGAAACCCATGAAGCGGAGCTCAAGGCCAAGGCGATCATCTATATCAATACCGATGGCAATGGCCGCGGCTTCCTGGGTGCCGAGGGCAGCCACCAGTACAGCCACCTCGTCAATCAGGTTGCTGCCGATGTGAAGGACCCGCAGACCGGCGTCTCGGTGCTCGAACGCGCCCGCGCCAAGCTGCGCGCCGATGCTTTCGATGGCGGCCGGGTCGATGCCGATGAACTCAAGGCCGCCGAAGCCGGCGGCGACCTGCCGATGGGGGCGCTCGGCTCGGGCTCCGACTATTCGTCGTTCCTGCAACATGCCGGGGTGCCATCGCTCAACCTCGGCTTTGGCGGGGAAGGGGAAAGCGCCGGCTCCTACCACAGCATCTATGACAGCTATGACCATTTCGTGCGTTTCGACGATCCGGGCCTCGCCTATGGCGCGGCGCTGTCGAAGACCGTCGGCCGCGTGGTGCTGCGCATTGCCGATGCCGATACGCCGCCGCTGCGCTTCGGCGATCTGGCCGCTACGGTGCATATCTATCTTGGCGAGGTGAAGGCGCTGATCGACAGCCGCCGCAAGCAGGATGAAAAGCGCGCCGGGCTGCTGTCGGGCAACGCCTTCGCGCTGGCGAGCGACCCCAAGGCGCCGGTCGCCGCCCCGGTCGCCGAAGCGCCGACGCCGGTCATCGAGCTCGCCGCGCTCGAAAACGCCGTCGGCAAATTGGAGGCGAGCGCCAAGGCCTATGACGCTGCCTATGCGGCGAAGGGCGCCGCGCTGACCCCGGCGACGCGGGCGAAGCTCAACGCCGCGTTGCTCGGCATCGACCAGGCGCTGCTGATCCCGGAAGGGCTGCCGGGGCGTGACTGGTACAAGCACGCGCTTTACGCGCCGGGCCGCTTTACCGGCTATGGCGCCAAGACGCTGCCCGGCGTGCGGGAGGCGGTCGAGGAACGGCGCTTTGCCGATGCCAATGTCTATGCCGGGCGCACGGCGGCAGCAATCGAGCGGCTGGCGGCCAAGCTCGATGCCGCCAAGGCGATCATCGGATAACGCTTCTCCCCTCCCGTTCCGGGAGGGGAGAAGAATGAAGGAAAACCATGAAACTCTTCGGCTCGCTCACTTCCCCTTATGTCCGCAAGCTGCGTGTCATCGCCAGCGAACTGGCCCTGCCGGTGACGCTCTACGAGAGCGCCGCGCTCGAGGATCCGGCCGATCTCATCGCCGCAAATCCGCTCGGCAAGGTGCCGGCGCTGGTGATCGGTGACGGGTCGGTACTCTACGATTCGCCGGTCATCGCCGCCTATCTGCTCAGCCTGGTCCCCGGCCAACCGCTGCTGCCCGAATCCGGCATGGCGCATTGGCACGCCCGCACCACCGAAGCGCTTGTCGACGGCATGCTCGATGCCGCCATCGTGCTGCGCTTCAACCAGGTCGGCGGGGTAACCAGCGGCATGTGGGTCGACCGCCAGTTCCGCGCCATCGACCGCGGTCTGGCGGCGCTTGCCGGGCGCGTCGGTGATGGCACGACCTATGCCGAGCTGTGTGCGGTGGTGGCGTGCGAATATCTCGATCTCAGATGGCCGCAGATCGATTGGCGGGCACATGCCACGCTCAAGGCCGTGCACGAACGGCTGGCCGATCGGCCCTCGCTGGCCGGTAGCCGCCCGGCCTGAGCTATTTCGCTTCGGGCGGCGGCGGGTAGGTGACGTCGGGCGCCGCCTGGTCGATGTCCATGCGCAGCCGCCAGACGCCGTCCGCACCCTTGCGATAGACGATCAACGACCGCCCGGGATCATGGATCTCGCCCTGCGGCGTGCGGATGGTGAACCAGTATTTGCTCATGAACACCGCAGTGTCATGGTCGACGACAAGGCTCTCCTCGGCGAGCAGAAAGTCCGCATCGAGCGGCGTTTTCAGCAGCGGCGTGAAATAGCCCCGGATCGCGGCAATGCCCTTCAATTTGGGCTTGCCGTGCAGCGCCACCTCGGCATCGGGGGTGTAGAGCGCCATCAGCGCCTCGATATCGCCGCTTTTGAACGCCTTGACCCATTCGACGCCATGGGCGCGGATCGCCGTTTCGTCGGCTGGCGTCGCCAGTGCCGGCGTTGCCAGTGCCGGTGTGGCGAGCAGCAGGGCCAGGACGAGCGCCTTCACGGCTTCAACTCCCGCGCCAGTGCCTTCCTCGTCTTGTCGCCATAGGGCGGCTTGAACCCGGCCAGCCCGGCGAGGTCGATCTTGGGCTGGGTGTAGATCGCCTTGGCATGGCTGAACGCCTTGAAGCCGTCGTGTCCGTGATAGCTGCCCATGCCGGCCGGACCGATGCCGCCGAAGGGCAGGTCTTCGGCGGAGACATGGAAGACCACATCGTTGACCGTCACGCCGCCCGAAATCGTCCGGTCGAGCACGCGGCGCTGCTCGGCATCGTCCTGGCCGAACCAGTAGAGGCCCAGCGGCCGGTCGCGGCGGTTGACCTCGTCGATGGCGCCATCGACCGTCGCATAGGTCCGCACCGGCAGCAGCGGCCCGAAGATTTCCTCCTGCATCACCGTCATGTCATCCGTGGGGTTGCGGATGATGTGGAGCGGCATCTTGTTGGTGTTCTGCTTCGAAAAATCCTCGTTGCCCGGGTTGACGACATCGACCGTCGCGCCCTTGGCAATGGCATCGGCGACATGCGCCTCCAGCCGTTCGCGGTGGCGCGCGCCGAGCACCGAGGTGTAATCGGGGTTGGCGAGCAGCGTCGGGTACATTTTCGCCGTCGCGGTCTTCAGCCCTTCGACAACCGCGGCTTCCTGTTCGGCCGGGACGATCAGATAATCGGGCGCCAGGCAGATCTGTCCGGCGTTCATCATCTTGCCCATCGCAATGCGTTCGGTGGCGACGCCGATATCGGCGCTGCGGCTGATGATCGTCGGCGATTTGCCACCGAGTTCCAGCGTCAGCGGCACGAGGTTCTTCGCCGCCGCTGCCATGACATGCCGACCGATGGCGGTACCACCGGTGAACACCAGATGATCGAAGGGCAGTTCCGAAAACGCCTTGCCGGCTTCCGACCCGCCGGTGATCACGGCAATCTCGGTCTCGTCAAAAGCCGCTTCGAGTAGTTCCTTCATCAGCGCCGAGGTGACCGGGGTGAATTCCGACGGCTTGATCATGGCGCGATTGCCCGCCGCGAGCACGCCGGCGAGCGGCCCGAAGGTCAGGTTGATCGGGAAATTCCAGGGAGAAATGATGCCGATGACACCCTTGGGCTGAAACTCCACCCGGGCGCGGGCGCCGAGCAGCTTCATCGGAAAATCGAGCCGACGCGATTCGGGCTTCATCCAGCCTTCGAGGTGCTTCATCGCGTGTTTCAACGGCTTTACCGACGCCATTATGTCGGTGACCAGCGACATTTCGGTGCTGCGATGGCCGAAATCTTCCGACAGCGCCGCGACCATCCTGTCCTTGTTGTCGAGGACGACGGCGAGGGCGCGCTGCAACCGCGCTTTGCGGGTGGCGGCGGTCACCGGCAGTTCGGCGGTGAAGGCGGCGCGCTGGCGATCCAATATCCCGCGCATCGCGGCGGCGTCGCGCGCGTCCCAGCTTGCTGTCGTGGCCATCGGTCGTCCCCTTGTTATTTTCTGCACCCTAACCTTGGGCCGGCAATCCGCCAAGCGCTACCAAATCGCCGGCCGGGGGCTGGCATTCGGCGCGCGCTTGGGCTTTGATATGCCAAAGACAGAAACGCGGCCAAGCCGCAATCCGGGGATGATGAATGACCTTTCCAGCGATGAGCATAGCCCAGGCCCATGCCATGCTGACCGCGCCGGGATCGCCACTGGAAATGGAGACCGTCGTCATCCGTGGCCGGCCGACGCGGACCTGGAAAAACGCCCCGCCGACGCTGCGCGATGTCTTCCTCGCCGGGCGCGCGCATGGCGACAAGGTCTTCCTCGTCCTCGACGATGAACGCGTCACCTTTGAAGATTTCGCCCGCGCCACGCTGCGGCTGGCGGCGCAACTGGTCGCCGATGGCGTGGAGAAGGGCGATCGTATCGCCATCGTCATGCGCAACCTGCCCGAATGGCCGGTGGCCTTTTTTGCCGCCAGCATTGTCGGCGCCATCGTCACGCCGCTCAACGCCTGGTGGACAGGCGGCGAACTTGAATATGGCCTGGCCGATTCGGGAACCAGGATCCTGCTCTGCGACAATGAACGCCTCGCCCGCATCGCGCCGCATCTGCCCGACCTGCCGGCGCTCGAACGCATCTATGTCACCCGCGGCACCGAGGATACGCTCGGCGATCCGCGTGAAGTGCGGCTCGAATCGATCATCGGCGGGCCGAAAACCTGGGGCACGCTCGCCGACCGGGCGTTGCCGGCGGTCGATCTGGCACCCGAGGATGATGCGACGATCTTTTACACCAGTGGCACCACCGGCAAGCCCAAGGGGGCGCTCGGCACGCATCGCAACATTGTCTCGAACATCATGGCCAGCGCCTCATCGGCCGCGCGCTCCTGTCTGCGGCGCGGCGAGATGCCGCCCGCCCCCGACCCGCAAGCGCCGCAAAAGGGCACGCTGCTGTCGGTGCCCTTCTTCCACGCCACTGGCTGCCACGCCGTGCTGTCGCCCTCGCTGTTTGCCGGCGCCAAGCTGGTGCTGATGCGCAAATGGGACGTGCTGGAGGCGATGGCGCTGATCGAACGCGAGCGGCTGACCGGTGCCGGCGGTGTGCCGACCATTGCCTGGCAGATACTCGAACACCCCGAACGCGGCCGTTTCGACCTGTCGAGCCTGGAAAGCGTGTCCTACGGCGGCGCGCCGTCGGCGCCCGAACTGGTCCGCCAGATTTCGAAACAGTTCAAGGCTGCCCCCGGCAATGGCTGGGGCATGACCGAGACCAGTGCCACCTTCACCCACCACATGGCCGAGGATTACGAGAACCGGCCTGACAGTTGCGGGCCGCCCGTCGCCGTCTGCGACCTGCAGGTGCGCGATCCCGATGGCAAGCTACTCGGCCCCAACGAAGTGGGCGAGCTTTATGGCTTCGGTCCCAATGTCGTGAAGGAATATTGGAACAAGCCCGAAGCCACCGCCGCCACCTTCATCGACGGCTGGGTACGCACCGGCGATCTGGCGCGTATTGACGAGGAAGGCTTTTGCTTCATCATCGACCGCGCCAAGGACATGCTGATCCGTGGCGGCGAGAACATCTATTGCGTCGAGGTCGAGAACGCCCTGTACGAACACCCCGCGATCATGGACGCGGCGCTGGTCGGCCGCCCGCACCGCACCTTGGGCGAAGAACCTTATGCGTTCGTGACGCTGAAGTCCGGCATGACCGCAACCGAGGACGAACTGCGCAGCTTTGTTGCGGCACGGCTGGCGGCCTTCAAGGTGCCGGTGGCAGTCAGTTTTTCTACCGAGCCGCTGGTCCGCAATGCCAATGGCAAGATATTGAAGTCAGAATTGAAGAAGCTTGTCGGTGACTGACCGGCGTTGTGCGGCTTCGGCGTCTGCGGTAGTCTTGCATGAGGGTCATCTGCATCGAATGGAGTTTCCTGATGCCGCTTGCCCGCCTGTTGTTGTTCGCTACCCTGTTGGCAGCACCCGCCATGGCCGTTCCTGCCGATGATGACACCATAACCGTCACCGGCGAACGCCTGACCCGGCCGCAACTGCGCGCGCGCAGCGTCGATTTTGTCCGCACCGCGCTCGCTGACACGGTCCATGGCCAACACGCTCGCTGGTTCGGTGCCATCTGCCCGCGCGTTCTGGGCGCGCGACCGGCGACGGAGGCGCTGTTTCTTGATCGCTTCCGCACCGCCGGCGACGTGCTCGGCGTGCGCACCGAAGCGCCGGGATGCCAGCCCAATATCGTCGTCTGGTTCACCAGCGATGCCAAAGCCCTGATGCGCACGATCAGTGTTCGTTCGCCGCAGGCGCTGGAGGCGACCAGCCCGGCCGACCGCCGCCGCCTGTTGACCGGCGATGACCCGGTGCGCTGGTTCTACGATACGCGCACCGAAGGCAGTTCGGGCCAGACGATCGGCGAAGGCGGTGCGGCGCTCGGCGCG
>CAJAHV010000125.1 GCA_903939555.1 uncultured Alphaproteobacteria bacterium
CGGATTGCCGAGCAATTGGCGGCACTGGCCGAACAGCGGAATGTCGGCACCTGGTCTGAACGGCCGGTCGATGCGGCGCTAGTCCGCCGCGTGTTGCGGGTGAGGCGTGACCGGGCCCGGTTTTTGCCACCAGAACTATTCGCAGATCCGGCGTGGGATATGCTGCTCGACCTGACGGCGGCGCGGCTGGAGGGCAAGCTGACGCCGGTTTCAAGCCTGTGCATCGCCGCGGCTGTACCGACCACCACGGCGCTGCGCTGGATCCGCAGCCTGAGCGATGCCGGGATAATCGAACGCCGGCCCGATCCGTTCGATGCGCGCCGCAGCTATGTGCAGCTCAGCGATGCCGCAGCCGAAGCGATGTTTGGCTGGTTGCGGCTGTTCGCCGATCAGTTCGGGGAGCGTTGAGCCGGCGCCGCGCTGACACTGGCCAGCAGCGGCAATACCGGTGCCAGCGCCCGATCCGGGGCTTCCTCCATCGGGATATGGCCGATGCTGTCAAGGATGGTGACCCGGGCGTTGGGCAGATTGCTGGCGAACCATTGCGCCGATCCCACCGGGATCAGCTTGTCCTCGCGGCCCCAGATGATCTGCACAGGCATGGTGAGTTTGGCCAGCAACGCGGTGTCGTCCTGGCGTTTGTAGCCGGCGAAACGGTCCATGGTAGCCGACCGGTTGCCGGGATAACGCAGCAATTCCCAATAACGGTCGACGGCTTGGGGCGTCACGATGCCCTGTACGCTCACCGACTGGTGCAGCGATTGTTCGATCATCCGGCGCGGCAGGACCGAGGCAAACAATTCGCGCAAGCCCGGGATGCGCGCGATGCGGAAGCCGATCGGCGGTGATGACTTGCCCGGCGCGGGCTGGCCAGCGCTGTCCACCAGGATCAGCGCCGCAACTTTGTCGGGGTGCGCTGCGGCATAATGCCAGGCGACGCCGCCGCCCATCGAATTGCCGGCGATGGCAAAGCGCGTCAGGCCAAGCCGGTCGACGAGCTTTTCGGTGATCCCGACATAGGCTGCCTGCGAATAATCCCGGCTTGGCACCGGACCCGACAGGCCGTGTGCCGGCAAATCGAGGCTGATGACGCGGTAGGTCGGGGACAGCCGCGCTACCCAGGGTTCCCACGTGTGCAACGAGGCATTCGAGCCATGGATGAGCACCACCGGAAAGCCCTCGCGCGGGCCTTCGTCGCGCATGTGGATGACCGTGCCGGGGGCAAGCTCGACATAGCGTGATGCCGGGCTGCCATATTTGGCGCGCAGCGTTTCGACCGGAATATCGGGCACCTGAAAGACCAGCAGGGCGCCACCGAGCAAGGCGACGACTGCGGCCAACGTGATACCAATGCGCCGCGGCCAGTGGTTCCCGGTCGCCATCAGAGCCGCTCGATCCGCAACGGCAGCCCGTCCTTGGGCTTGGGGATGGGGAACATCGCGAATTCGCCGCGATAGCTGTCGGCATGAACGATGCGGTTGTCGGCGAGCAGGTGAAAGAAGAACGACTTCACCTGCATATAGGCGAAGTGCAGCCCCAGGCACATGTGGCCGCCGCCGCCAAAGGGCACCCAGGCATATTTGTGGCGCCCCTTGGAATTTTCCGGCGTGAAGCGCAGCGGATCAAAGCGTTCCGGATCCGGCCAGACATCGGCGAGGCGGTGCGTCATCATCGGGTTGATCCCGACGTGGCTGCCTGCCGGGATATGATGGTTCATGAACACGAAGTCTTTGAGCGCGCGGCGCGGCATCGATGGCACCGGCGGGATGAGGCGCAGCGATTCCTTCATCACCAGTTCGATGACATCGAGATCGCCGAGCGTTTCATAGGTCAGCGCGCCGCCGGTTTTCGCCTTCACCGCATGGATCTGTTCGCGGATGCTGTCCTGCCATTCGGGATGGGCGCCGAGGAAGTGCACGATCGACGAGATCGACGACGTGGTGGTGTCGTGCGCCGCCATCATCAGGAAGTTCATGTGATCGATGATCGCCTGATCGTTCAGCAGCGCGCCGTCATCATCGGTGGTGTTGCAGATCTGGGTGAAGATATCGTCGCCGGCCTTGCCGCGGCGACCGGGGATTTCCTTGCCGAAAAAGCTGCTCATGAATTCGCGGCCCTTTACGCCACGGCGCATCTGGGTGAGCGGCAGCGGCTTGCGCACTACCGCGACCGACGCCATCACCATGTCGACAAAAGCGGTGTTGATCTTCTGCGCATCGGGGCCCCAGGGCACGCCGAGGAAAGACGCGGCGGCAAGATCGAGCGTCAAAGCCTTGATAGCGGGATAGAATTTGAATTCGGGCGCGCCCGACCAGCCGGCGATGCCGCGGGCGATGCCGCTGTTCAATTCGCCGAGATAATGCTTCATCGGCGCTTCCTTGAAAGCGACCGACAGCGCCTTGCGGTGGATGCGATGTTCATCGAAATCCATCAGCATCAGGCCGTGCGGAAACAGGTTTTCCAATACCGGGTTCCAGCCCAGTGCCGATGAAAAAATCTTGTCCTTGTTGAACAGCACCAGTTCATTGGCTTCCGGGCCGACCAGCGACACGCCCCAGCCGCCGAAATCCTGGCGGCGGAAAACCCGGCCGTAATCCTCGACCATTTCCTTCGAACGGCCGAGCGGGTCCTGCAGGAACTTGATGGTGCGCAGCATCTGGATTCGTGCCGGCTGCATGCCAGGCAGATGCTTCAGATCTTCGAATGTCGGTTCGGGCAAGTCGGCGGGAATGAAGGCGTCGGCCTTGGTCGGGGCGTTCATGCGGGCGATCTCCTGAATGCGGAGAAGTGATACGCACATCGGCAAGGTGACACAACTGCCGCATCCGTCGCACGCGGGCGAAGTGGTCGAGCATATTGTCGCCGGGCTTTCTTGTCGGCGCATCACCGCTTATGACATCAGCGTGGACAGTGACATCATTCTTGCCGGGGGTGGCCTTGCCAATGGGCTGATCGCCTTGCGGCTGGCGCAATTGCGCCCCGACGTGCGGGTGACGATTGTTGAATCAGGCGCTACGGTCGGTGGCAACCACACCTGGTCGTCGTTCGCCCGCGACCTGACGCCCGAACAGCGCGTCTGGACGGCGCCGCTCTTCGAACATCGCTGGGACAATTACGAGGTGCGCTTCCCGCGCCTGCAACGCCGGCTCGACTCCGGCTATGGCAGCGCCACCTCGGAACGCCTTGCCGCCGAAATCGCCCGGCTGTTGCCGCCCGATCGCGTGCTGACCGGCACGCCGGTGGCGGCGCTGACCCCGACGAGTGTCACGCTTGCCGACCAGCGGGTGCTGACCGCTGCTGCGGTCATCGACGGCCGTGGGCAGGGGCCGACGAAAGCGCTTGATCTGCGGTGGCAGAAGTTTCTCGGGCTCGAGGTCGAACTCGCCGAACCGCACGGCCTGACCGGCCCGATCATCATGGACGCGACGGTGCCGCAGTTCGACGGTTATCGCTTTGTCTATACGCTGCCCTTCGGCCCGACCCGGGTGCTGATCGAGGACACGTATTTCAGCGACGGCAATGATCTGTCGCCTGACCTGCTGCGCCGCCACCTCGCCGATTATGCCGTGTCGCAGGGCTGGACGATCACCGCCACGCATCGCGAGGAATTCGGTATCCTGCCGCTCGGCATCGGCGGCGACATCGAGGCGTTCTGGGATGAAGGCGAAGCCGGCGTGCCGCGCGTCGGCCTGCGCTCGGGCATGTTCCACCCGGTAACGGGCTACAGCTTTCCCGATGCCGTGCAGATCGCCGATCTAGTTGCCGCGCTGCCGGTGCTCGACGCCGCGGCAATCTATCGCGCGGTCCGCGACCATAGTGTCCGCGTTTGGAAAGCCCGGGGCATGTACCGGCTGCTCAACCGCATGTTGTTCCTCGCGGCGCTGCCCGATGAACGTTATCGCGTCCTCGAACGCTTTTACGAGCATGATGAAGCGCTGGTGGGGCGTTTCTATGCAGCCAAGCCCGTCCTCAGGGACTGGCAGAAAATCCTCAGCGGCAAGCCACCCTTGCCGGTCATTCGCGCGATGATGACCCTGATCAAATATGAGTTGGGCAAGGCCTGAGGCCTGCGACACATTCGGCTTTGAACTCATGGCCCGAACGGCGTAACGCGATTGCATGGGACAGCAGCGCAAAACCGCAATCGTGATCGGCTCCGGCATTGGTGGCATTGCCTGTGCGATGCGCTTGCAAAGCCTCGGCTTCAACACCCGCCTCGTCGAGGCGCTCGATTCGCCCGGCGGCCGCGCCTATGTCCGGCGGGCGGAGGGTTTCACCTTCGACATGGGGCCAACGGTGCTGACCGTCCCGCATTTCATCGAGGAATTATTCTCGCTCGAACAGGATCATGCAGCGCTCGGCGAACCCGATTTTCCGGCGCATGTGCTCGGCGATGACAAGCGCATCCTGTCGGGGATCAGCGGCGGGCCGAATACCAGCCGCTATGTCGAGATCGTCCCGATCCTGCCGTTCTACCGCATCTATTTCGATGACGGCACTTTCTTCGATTATGACGCCGATCCGGTGCGCGTGCGCGAACAGATCGCCCGCCTCGCCCCCGAAGATTTGCAGGGTTACGAAGATTTCCACGAAGCCGCCCGCGCCATCTTCAACCGCGGCTTCCTCGAACTCGGCTATACCTATTTCGGCAATGTCGGCCAGATGCTCGGCGTGGTCCCTGACCTGCTTAAGCTCGGCGCCGTGCAGCCGCTGTTTTCGCTGATCAAGAAATATTTCAAATCGGACAAGATGCGGCAGGTGTTCAGCTTCGAGCC
>CAJAHV010000126.1 GCA_903939555.1 uncultured Alphaproteobacteria bacterium
ACAAGATGAGGGCGCAAGAATGGACGACACATTCGAACTGTACGACCTGAAAGTCGAGGTCGTGGCCCCGCCGGGAGCGCAACTCTATTGTTCGGCACGTGTCGGTGACAGTTTCGAGTTGCGCGGCGAGAGCTTGTTCCTGCCGCCGGGCCAAGGGTTTTCGATCTATTCGCTGGCGGCGGTGCTGCCACTGCTGGCGGCCAAGCAGCGCCCGACCAGCGTCAATGACTGGATGACGACCGATGCCGAGGTGGCGTGCCCCGACCCCAATTGCCCGTCGCGGCTTCGTATAACCCGCCTGGGATTGCGACGGTTCCGGCACTCCGAAACCACTGCGACACGGCTTCCGGCATGATTTTCGATGAACGCTACACGCTGGCGCCGGGCTATGACATTTCGCGCGTCATCCGCGGCGGCTGGCAGTTGGCCGGCGACCATGGCGCGGTGGCGCACGATGCGGTGACCGATGATCTTGCCGCCTTCCACGATGCCGGCATCACGACGTTCGATTGCGCCGATATCTATACTGGTGTCGAAACGATGATCGGGGATTTTCGCGCGGCGATGCTGGCGCGGCGCGGTGCCGACGCGTTGGCGCGGCTGCGCGTTCATACCAAATTCGTGCCCGATCTGGACCTGTTGCCAATGATCACTGGTGCCGATGTGCGACGCATCATCGATCGGTCGCTGCAGCGATTGCGAACGGAGCGGCTCGATCTGGTGCAGTTCCATTGGTGGGATTATGCCGAACCGCGCTATCTCGAAACCGTCCATCACCTGAAGACGCTGCAATCCGAGGGCAAGATCGCGTTGCTCGGCGGCACCAACTTTGATGCGGCGCGTGTCCGCGAGATGGCCGAGGCCGGCGCTGTCATGGCGACAATGCAGGTGCAATATTCGCTGCTCGATGCGCGACCGGCAGGTGCGATGTCGGCGCTGTGCCGCGAGATCGGCACGAAGATGCTGTGTTATGGCACCTTGGCCGGGGGGTTCCTTAGCGATGCCTGGCTTGGCAAGCCGGCGCCCGAGGGACCATTGGCCAACCGTTCACTGGTGAAATACCGGCTCATCATAGATGAATTCGGTGGCTGGGATCTGTTCCAGACGTTGCTGGCGGCCGTGCGGCGTGTGGCGGACCGGCACGGAGCCAGCCTCTCCAACGTCGCATCGCGCTATGTTCTCGACCTGCCGCAGGTGGCAGGCGTGATCGTCGGTGGGCGCCATGCCGGGCATTTGAGTGACACCCTGCGGCTGTGCCGGGTCCGGTTGACCGATGCCGATCGTGCCGAAATCGCAGCGGTGCTGGCCCGAAGCCTGGGGCCGGGCGGCGAAGTCTATGCGCTGGAGCGCGATCGTACCGGGCGGCATGGGTCGATCATGAAATATCATCTGGGCGATGGCGCCGAAATGGCGGCGGGAGATGGCAGGGCTCGCGCGTAGTCGGTGCGCAAATCAGGACCCCGGCCAGACCCATATTTTTTAAGCCGCTTCATTCGGTCGCTGAAAGTGTGGTGGGGGCCTGCATTGGATGCCTGTACAAAGGTCGAGCTTCGCAGGTCCGACAAATTGGGTGTTTAGACTGCGGAAGCGCTGCCGGTCAGGTGTTCAACCGAATGCCGGCAATCCATTGGCGGCGCTGCCCTGCGAACAGGCCGTCGACGCGGCTGCTGATGAAGCGATTATCGAAGGCATTTTCGACTGTGGCGTAAATATGCCAGCGCACGTTCGGCGGGGCGTAGCGTAGCGCCACCCGCGCCAGCGTGCGGGCAGGGACGGGTCCGGATTGACCGTCGGGATTGATCATGGTGCGGTTGTCCGCGTTGGCAAACTGGCGGCTGACATAATCGACGCCGATCTCGCCGGACACGCCGAATCTGGTCGTGCCGCCAACGCCGAAATTGATCATGTGCTCCGGCGCATAGGGGATGCGATTGCCACGCACGCCAACCGCCGCGTCGCCAACATCGGAGGTGAATTTTGCCTCGGCAAGCCAGTTGTAGGCGACGGTGGCATAGGCCCTGCCAAACGCAGCCCTGCCACTCAACTCCAGCCCGCGGTGACGCGCCGACCCAGCGTTGACGAAGCTGCCGCTGCGACCTCCGACCAGCGGGCCTTCAACTATCAGGTCGCCGACCGCCATGTTGAAAACTGTCGCTTCGAACGACATCGAGTCACCTGATTTGCCGCGTAAGCCCAGTTCGATCTCGGTACTGCGTTCCGGGCGGACCGGGCTGGCGATCCGCAACGGATCGACATCCCGGTCAGGGCGCGTCGGGGCGAAACCACGGTGGATGCCAATGAAGAAGGTCAGGGCGTCGCTGCCCCAGGTGACGCCGGCGCCCGGCATCGTGATGCGTTGCCGGCTGCGCGCAGCGACGTCGATTGGTATGAAATTGGCGACGACGGCCCGGTTGCGCGTGACGATGTCCTCGATACGGAGCCCTGTCGAGAGGCTCAACCGGCCATAGCGCAGGACGTTCTGGGCATGCAGCGCAACCGCATCGGTGGCGATGATATTATCATCGCGCAGCAGAGTTCCCGGGCTGGTTTCGCGCGCGCTCGGTGTCAGTCCGTTGAAGCGCTGGCGGCGGCTGGTTTCGAGATGCAGGCGGGCGCCGAGTTGGAGTGCGCCGGAAAAGCCGCCGAATGCATAGCCAAAATCGAGCCGCGGTTCGATGCCCCAGAAACGGAAGCGGCGCGGGCGCATCTTGTTGCCGCACAGTGCCGCCGTATCATATGCGGTGCGCGCTGCGCCGACGCAGCCGGTCTCCGGGTTGGCAGTCATCTCATCAGCGGAGGTGTCGGTCTGACGATAGGAGGCGCGAAATGTGTCGGCATAGTAGACTTGTGTTGCAAGCGATGTCGATCGGGCCAGCTGCCATTCGTGGACGATCTGCCCTGACCGGCGGTCGAGTACGAAATCGTCATTTGAAAACGGATTGGCATAGGCGTCGGTGGCAAATCGGACTTCGTTAAGCCCGCTTTCCGTCAGCCGGCTGCGCTCTGCAAGATACGCGGCCTTGAGCGTCAGTTCATGGCCGAAACCGAATGTGGCATGGGCCTTGAAGGCGATTTCACCGACACGCGATCGATGCGCGTCGCGAATGCCGGGGCTGTTGGTGTCGACGAGGTCGAGCCGGACTCCGCCCGAATCGCTGCCCTGTCCGGCCGCCAGTTGCACCCTGGCAAAGCTGCGCCCGCCGGTGGTGGCCGATCCAGACAACAGCAGGCCGTGCGGCACCGGGGCGGTGATGAAGTTGATCATGCCGCCGATCGATTGCGGCCCGAATAGAATCTGCCCTGAGCCCTTGCGAAATTCGATGCGCGCGAGGCGATCGAGCGGGGGATAGTGATGCGCCGACGGGTCGGCATAGGGCGCTGGCTGCAGGGGCGCGCCATCCTCGAGCAGCAAGGTGCGGCCCGAGCGTCGCGCATTAAGTCCGCGCACCGAGACATTGAGCTTTTGGCCCAGCGCATCTTCCTCGATCAGTTGCAGGCCGGGCGCCCGGCGCAGCACGTCCTTAAGCGTGATCGGCTGCATCCGATCGAAATCTGCCGCACCAATGATCTGTGCCGAACCCGCCACATCGCCAAGGCTGGCCGGCAAGATGCCACTGACGGTGATCAGCGGCGAGACATCGCTGTGAACCACAATATCGCCGCTGGTCAGCGCCGCAGCGGCCATCAGCAGTACCAGCGGCATCAGATGTCGCTGGTGCGGATCTCACGATCGGTAACGACCGCGGACACCGGGTTGGTGACATCGGCAACGACGCGAAATTCGGTTGTCCAGCGTTTGTGGTCGACGGTAAAGCGCGTGTAGCCGCGCTGCCGACCGTTAAAATAGCGGGTTTGTGGATTGTGGACTTGCGATCGTTCCATCTGGCCGGCCCAAGGGCAAACCGACGAGATCGAGGTGCCGCTGAATTCATGACCGATACGCATCGATGCCGGATCATCGGCGTTGCGGGTAAGGCTGTGGGCGGCGGCACAGTGCCAGTCGCCGGTAATCGCCACCGGATTGGCGACGCCTGACAGCACATCTAGAAGACGCTGGCGGGCAACCGGATAACCATCCCACTGATCGGTGTTGCCGGTGAACGGTGCGCCGACCGGGGTGTGGCGATACGGTGCCAGCCAAGTCTGCGATGCTAGCACGTTGAACGGCGCTGCGGACTTGCCGAGCGCGTCGAACAGCCAGGCCTCCTGTGCGCTGCCGAGCATGGTCCGCGCCGGATCTGCAAGCTCGGCACAGCCGTTGCCGATGAACGGGTCGCTGCATGCCTGGTCTGAACGAAACTGGCGGGTATCGAGCAGATGCACTTGCGCCGGCCCGAACCGGTACAGGCCGTGCATCCGCAGGCTGGCCTGCAGTCCGGCAATCTCTGGCGGCTGCTCGATCGGCATATGCTCCCAATAGGCTTTGAGAGCGGCGAGCTTGCGCACCTTGAATTCCAGCGCGGTCTGCTTGTCAGGGTCCTGGGGCACGTCTCCTGCCCAATTATTGTCGATCTCGTGGTCATCCATCGCCATGATCCACGGGCTGGCGGCGTGGGCTGCCTGCAACGACGCATCCTGACGATATTGTGCGTAGCGATTGCGGTAATCGTACAGCGATACGATCTCGGCACTGTTATGCTGCCGGACGACGGTGTGGCGCACGGTATCGCCATTGCTCTCGCCCTGGACGGGACCGAGCGGCGCGATGCCGCCTTCGTAGATATAGTCGCCGACATGGATGACGCAGTCCGGTGCCCATGCGGCGATGTCGGCATAGGCGGCGTAATAGCCGGTTTCCCACGCTTGGCAGCTGGCAAGCACCAGCCGGGCGTTGGCATCCTGAGCGTTGCTGGTGCGGGTGCGGCCGGTAGCGCTGGTGTACTCTCCGACGGCGAACCGGTACCAGTATTCGCGGCCGGGCTGGAGGCCTTCGACCTTGAGGTGCACCGAATGGGCGTCCTCTGGTCGGGCGTCGATGGTGCCCTGGCGCACGACCTTGCGCATGGCAGCATCGGCGCAAACAAGATAGTGCACCGGCAGGGTTGCAGCTGGCATACCGCCACCCACAAGCGGCGCCAGCGCCAGCCGCGTCCACAAGATAATATTTGTGTCCTGTGGGCTGCCCGAGGCGATGCCGAGTGTGAACGGGTTGGCGTCGATAGCAGCACGCACTGCGCTGGCGGGCAGCACCAATGCTGCCGCGCCTGCGGTAACGAACAGTCGGCGCGAGATCATGGCGTCAGTTTGTTTTGTCATCGGCTTCATCGCTTTCGGTATCGATCTGGAAAGGGCTGAAAACCGCGCGCGCCGGCGCTGGATAGGGCGTATTCCAACCCTTGATGCTGTGCCAGGTGATGCGATTGAGCACCGCCGACGGCACGGCGTCGGGCACATCCCAACGCATGGCTGCCGAAGCGATGGCGCCCTTGCGCGCTTCGCCGGCCAGCGCGCTGGCAGGCGGATTGAGCTCGAGCAGATCTTGCCTTGGCGTGATCGCGGTGTAGCCGGCGAGGACAGGCGCATCCTGAAAACTGGCGCGCATGTCATTGGCGATGAGATCGAACAGCGACAGCGTCGGCAGTCCGAGGATCAACTCGACGGTCTTGAGGATGCTCTGATGGGCATAAAAGGTAGAATCGACGCTGCCTCGGCGCGTATAGGGACTGATGGCCAGCGCAACGGTGCGGTGGCCATCGACATGATCGACGCCGTTCTGCGCATCATCCTCGACGACGAAAATCGCCATTTTCGGCCAGAACGGCGATTTGGTCAGCGCCTCCACGATCTGGCCGAGTGCGAGATCGTTGTCGGCAACCATTGCCTTTGGTGTGGTCATGCCCGGTGTCGTGCCACTGGTGTGGTTGGAAGGCAGTTGCAGCAGCACAAGATTGGGCATCTTGCCGGCTGCGACATAACCGTCGAGCGTCTTCATAAAGCGCCGGGCGCGAACGACATCGGGCACCGCCATCGTATAGCCGGGGAAATCGCGGACCAG
>CAJAHV010000127.1 GCA_903939555.1 uncultured Alphaproteobacteria bacterium
CCATGGCTGGGGTGGCGTGTCGGGAACGACCCGTTCGCGCCTGCCCGATCTGGGACGTGACGGGCCGTTGTTATGGGCGCATGGCTATTCGGGGCAGGGGGCCGTCCTGGCGACCCTGGCCGGTGCCCTGCTGGCGGAAGCTGCGACGGGGACAACGACGCGCTTCGATCACTTTGCCGGCGTGGCCCCAAAGGCCTTTGTCGGTGGAGCGGCGCTGCGCGGGCCGCTGTTTGTGCTCGGTTTGTTGGGAAAAGCGGCGCGCGAAGCGTTGCG
This sequence comes from uncultured Alphaproteobacteria bacterium, assembly GCA_903939555.1. GTDB lineage: Bacteria > Pseudomonadota > Alphaproteobacteria > Sphingomonadales > Sphingomonadaceae > Sandarakinorhabdus. The sequence goes on from CAJAHV010000127.1 coordinate 274, forward strand.
TGATCGCGCGGAAGTGCCGGATTATTCGTGAAATTCGGCCAGTTCGGGAATGCGGGTAAAGGCGATGCGCGGTCCCGATGATCGCGCTGCCCCGGCGCTGTCGTGGCCCAGCGTCACGGCATCGCGGCCGAAACGCTGATTGACCTTGTCCATCGCCCGGGAAAGCGCCAGTCGGCGTGCTTCGGTTCGGGCGTCGAGGCTGCCGCTGTCGAACAGCCCGGGTTGCAAACCGTCGGCGGCGCTCAATTCACCCAGCGTGATGCCGACCTGCAGATAACGCGGGACGGCAAAATCACGGCGCATCTGCGTCCACAGGCTTTCGAAGGCGGTGAGCAGGCTGAGCGTGTCCATCACCGCCGGCAACCGGGTGTGACCCGACCATTTCGGGCCTTTCGCACCGCCTACAACGCCTTCACCGCGGACGAACAGGTCGATCATGCCGGTGCGTTTTTCGGCGCGGCGCAGGCGCGTCGCCGCTTTGGCGACCAAACGCCGCGCCACCAGCCGGGCGCTATCGGCCGGGCGCTTGTCAGGGGGCAGGACATGACTGTGGCCGATGCTGCGGCTTTGCGTCGGCACTTCGGGGAGCTCGGCACCGCGCAGCAGCCAGTACATGCGTTCGCCCCAGACGCTGCCCCACGCCAGCCGCGCCTCGCGTTCATCGAGGTCGAGCAGCCGCGCCATGGTGACGATGCCGACCGCAGCCAGCCGTTTTTCCATGTTGCGGCCGACCCCGGGGATGTCGGACAGCTTCAGGCCCGACAACCGCGCCTTGAGCGTTGACGCTTCCAGGATGGTCAGGCCATCGGGCTTTTTCATGTCGGCGGCGATCTTGGCGAGCAGGCGGTTGGGGCCGACGCCGATCGACGACGTCAGACATTCGCCGACATTGGCGCGGATGCCGGCCTTGATTTGAGCCGCCAGCACCGTCACTTTGTCGACGCCATTTTCATTGTCCATCAGCCGGCAGGCGACCTCATCGATCGAACAGACAGCGGTGACCGGCACATGGCGGCCGACTTCCGCGATTATGCGGTGGTGATAGCGGACATAGTCCTCGTGTCGGCCGGGCACGACGACCAGGTCGCGGCACAATGCGCGGGCTTCGTAGATCTTGGTGCCGGTGCGGATGCCGAAGGCCTTGGCCTCGTAACTGGCGGCGATGGCGCTGGTCGCATCGGTCGCGACCGGCGCGACGACAACTGGACGACCGCGCAAGGCCGGATCAAGCTGTTGCTCGACACTCGCGAAATAGCTGTTGAGATCGAGGTACAGCCAGCGAAGGGGTGGCGATTCGGCCATGATGGCACGATAGCATGAAGCGAACGAAAACAGAACAAGAGCCGTCGGCCATTGGTTTTGGGTTTTCGCCCGGGGCTTGAGGCGCTAATGTTGGCGCGTCCGGCGTTGATATCGGCGGGTGACGGGTTGGCTGATGATGGAATTTGCACGGGAAGCAGAGCCGGCAGGCGTCGTTGCGGTCGGCGCTGATGCGCTCGCCGGGCGGCAGCTGCGCTATTATGATTTCGCCATGGCAGCCTTTGCCGTCATCCTCATCTGCTCAAATCTGATCGGTGCCAGCAAGCAGGCAACCTTCATGCTGCCCGGTTTCGGCCCGGTAGTGTTCGGCGCCGGCATCCTGTTCTTTCCCTTGGGCTATGTCCTCGGCGATGTGATGACCGAAGTCTATGGCTATGCTCGGGCGCGGCGGGTGGTCTGGGTCGGCTTTGTCGCCTCGGCCTTTGCCGCCGCCATGTCGTGGGTGGTGGTGCACATGCCGCCGGCACCGGGCTGGGAGGGCCAGGCGACGCTGGCGGCGGTGTTCGATCCGGCACCGCGCATCTTCATGGCCTCGATCATTGCCTTCTGGGCCGGCGAATTCGCCAATTCCTTCGTGCTGGCGCGGATGAAGCTGCTGACGCAAGGCCGGATGCTGTGGACACGCACCATCGGTTCGACGGTCGTCGGGCAAGGCGTCGATTCGCTGATTTTCTACCCGCTCGCGTTCCTCGGCATCTGGGAAACAGCGACCGTGGTGCAGGTGCTGGTCACCAATTACCTGCTGAAAGTCGTGTGGGAAATCGTGCTGACCCCGGTCACCTATCGCGTCGTCGCCTGGTTCAAGCGCGCCGAAGGGATCGACGTGTTCGACACCAAGACCGATTTCACGCCGTTCACGACCAAGGTCTAGGGTTCACCCCGAGGTCTAGGGTTCACCCGAGGGCTGCGTGCAGCGCCTCGAACATCGCGCGGCCGTCGGTGCCACCCTGTGCTGGTTCGATCAGTCGTTCGGGGTGCGGCATCAGGCCGAGCACATTGCCGGTGTCGTTGATGATCCCGGCGATGTTGCGCGCCGAGCCATTGACGCTTTCCGCATAGCGGAAAACCACCTGGCCTTCGCCTTCCAGCCGGTCGAGCGTCGCGGCATCGGCGACATAATTGCCGTCGTGATGCGCCACCGGCATGCGAATCGTCGATCCGGCAGCGTAGCGCGCGGTGAACATCGTGTGGGCGTTTTCGATCGTCAGGCTGACGTCGCGGCAGATGAAATCCAGCCCGGCATTGCGCATCAGCGCGCCGGGCAACAGTCCGGCTTCGGTCAGCACCTGAAAGCCGTTGCACACGCCGAGCACGGCGCGGCCCTGACCGGCTGCGGCGATCACCGCCTGCATCACCGGTGACCGCGCGCTCATGGCGCCCGATCGCAGATAGTCGCCATAGGAAAAACCGCCGGGCAGGGCGATGAGATCGAGCCCGTCGGGCAGCACCGCATCGCGATGCCAGACCATCACCGGTGCCGTGCCGGTGATCGTCTCGATCGCCACGGCCAGGTCCCGGTCGCAATTGGAGCCCGGGAAGACGATGACGGCCGATTTCACAGGATCTCGATCCGGTAATTTTCGATGACGGTGTTGGCGAGCAGCTGGCGGCACATCGCGTCGATGTCGGCCTCGCTGGTGCCATCGGCAAGATCAAGCTCGATCAGCTTGCCCTGTCGCGCACCGGCGACACCGGCAAAGCCGAGGCCGCCAAGGGCGTTCTGAATGGCACGCCCCTGCGGATCAAGCACGCCGGGCTTCAGGGTGATGGTGATACGGGCTTTCATGCGCCAGCCTCTAGGTCGGAAATCCGGCGCTGGCTAGAGGTTTGGCGCAGCCTGGATGTTCACATCGGCCGGCCCCAGGCTTTTGGGCAGCATCATGCCTTCGACCATGATCAGTAGCCGCGCCGATCGATGACAGCGGCGCGACAGTGGACGGATTTGCGCGGGGCGTTCGCGGCGGGGCGCGGATACGTTATGCATGCCGCACGCTTTGCCAGAGTGGGGGGAAGGTGCCGTTGACTTTGCGGCAACTTCTGCCAGCGTCTCGGGCCATGGCTACCCTATCCGATCCCGCCCGCCACCGCCTGTCAACGGGATTGATCGTCGTTGTCGGGGCGGCAATCATGCTCAATTACATCGATCGCGGCGCAGTTTCGATCGCGGCACCGTTGATCAAAGATGAAATGGGCCTGTCCGCCACCGCCTATGGCCTGGTGGTTTCGGCATTTTTCTGGACTTATGTGCCGGTGCTGGTCTTGGCCGGCTGGCTGGCCGACCGGGTTTCGGTGTGGAAGCTAATGGCCGGCGGTGTCGCGGTCTGGGCACTCGCCACTTTGTGCATGGGCTTTGCCGGCGGGTTGACGGCGCTGGTCGTGATGCGGCTGGCGATGGGCATCGGCGAGGGCGTCGCGTTCCCGAGCGGCAGCAAGCTGATGGCGCGGGCGCCCGAGGCCCGCCGCGGCACCGCCAATATCGCGCTGTCCGGCGGGTTGGCGATCGGGCCGCTGGTCGGCACGCTGGCTGGCGGCGTCATCCTGGAGCTGTATGGCTGGCGCCCGATGTTCATCATCTTTGGCGCCATCACCCTGCTGTGGTTGCTGCCCTGGCTGCGGATGCGGCATGAAGTCGATACGCCGCTGGGCGGAGATGATGGTATCGCGGTGCCCTATCGTCAGTTGCTGCGTTCACGCGGGCTTTGGGCGATCTCAGCCTATCATTTCACCGGCACCTACGCGCTTTATTTCATCATTGCCTGGCTGCCGCTCTATCTCGTCAAGGTGCGCGGCTATGACATCACCGACATGGCGCTGCTCACCTCGCTTTTCTACCTCGGCCAGACGGCGGGGGCGGCCGGCTCGGCAGCGCTGGGTGACCGGCTGATCGCCGGCGGCGGCGCGTCGTCGGCGGTGCGGCGCATCATCGGGGTCACCGGCTCGGTGATCGGCACCATCGGCGTGTTGGCCATCGCCTGGACCGAAACCACCATGGCACTGATGGTCTGGCTGGTGCTGACCAGCCTGTGCTTCGGGGCCGTGACCGGCATCCTGTTCGTCGTCGGGCAGACGCTGGCTGGCCCGGCGTCGGCGGGGCGCTGGGTCGGCATCCAGTCGGGTGTCGGCAATCTGGCGGGCATCACCGGGCCGGTGATCACCGGCGCGATCGTCGATTCGGCTGGCTATGGCCCGACCTTCGTGCTGACCGCCGCAGTCATCATGGCCGGGGCGCTGGTCTTTGCCTTTGGCGTGCCGCGCATTGCGCCGATCGACTGGCGGGCCAGCGCGTCGTGATCGGGCGGCTCATGCTCGCCGCCATCATGGGGCCGGTGTTGTTCATCCTCATCATCGGCTTCATCAATCATCCGGAGTGGCTTCTAGTACCGCTCGGCCTGATCGGTGCGGTGTTGCTCATCGCCTTCATTTACGGCGCGACAACGACGGTGAAGCAAAAGCCGTTCCCGGGTGACCAGCTTGACCTTCCGCCGGCAAGCCTGACCCCACCCCAGTCGGCCATGACCGGTGCGCGGTCGTTGCCGGAGCCGATAACCGTCCACCGCGAAGCGGTC
>CAJAHV010000128.1 GCA_903939555.1 uncultured Alphaproteobacteria bacterium
CAGGCTTGGCCGATGGCCGCAGCCTGCTGGTCACCGGCACAGCCCGTGATCGGCGTTTCACCACCGAACAATGCCGTGGTGGCAAGCGGCCCGGCGCTATCGACGATAGTCGGCAGAATGTCGCTCGGAACGTTGAACAGCGCCAGCAGGCCAGCGTCCCATTCGCAGCTTTCAATATCCATCAACAAGGTGCGCGATGCGTTGGTGGCATCGCTGACATGGCAGGCGCCGTCCGATAATTTCCAGATGAGCCAGCTTTCGACCGTGCCGGCAAGCAGCCGGCCCTCGGCGTCGGCCTGCGCCACGGCCGGCCAGTTATCGAGCGCCCAGCGAATCTTGGTGCCCGAAAAATACGGGTCCAGCAGTAGACCAGTGCGGGCCTGCACGGCGGGTTCATGGCCCTGCGCCTTCAGCGCGGCGCAGATATCGACCGTGCGCCGATCCTGCCACACAATTGCCGGGGCGAGCGGTTCGCCACTCGCCTTGTCCCAAAACACCATGGTCTCGCGCTGATTGGTGATACCAATGGTCGCAATGCGCGGTATGCCGACGCTGCCGGCGACTTCGATCAGGCAATCGCGGCTCATCCGCCATATCTCGGCAGCGTCATGTTCGACCCAGCCAGGTTGCGGATAATGCTGGCAAAGCGGCCGCCCGGCACTGGCAACGATCTCGCCACCAATGGTGAAGGCGATTGCCCGCGTCGAGGTCGTGCCAGCATCGAGCACGAGAATGAGATCACCGGATACTTTGGTCGTCATGCCGCCTTCCCTAAACGGCTTGCCGCGACTAGTTAAGCCCGCGCATGCTGGAAGCTGATCTTCTTTCCCGAATCCATGACGTCGCCATCATCGGTGGCGGCATCAATGGTGCTGGCATCGCGCGCGATGCCAGCGGCCGCGGGCTTTCGGTGGCGCTGATCGAAGCCAATGACCTTGGGGGTGCGACATCAAGTGCGTCGACCAAGCTGATCCATGGCGGTCTGCGCTACCTTGAATTCTACGCCTTCGGGCTGGTTCGCAAGGCCCTTGCCGAGCGGGAAGTGCTGCTCGACATCGCGCCGCATATCAGTTGGCCGCAAAGCTTTGTGCTGCCGCATTCGCCCGGCGACCGGCCGGAATGGATGTTGCGCGCCGGATTGTTCCTTTACGACAATCTCGCCCGCCGCAAGATTGTGCCGGGGTCGACACGCATCGACCTGCGGCAGGACAGGGCGGGACGAGCGCTTTCGCCCAGCTTCAGCCGCGCCTTTCGCTATTGGGATGGCTGGGTCGATGACGCCCGGCTGGTCATCGCCAATCTGCAGGACGCGCGCGACAAAGGGGCACTGATCCTGCCACGTACCCGCGTCGTGCGCGCCGAATTCGATGGCGACCTCTGGACGCTGAGCTTGGGCGATGGCAGCCACCTCAAGGCGCGGCGCATCGTCAACGCCGCCGGGCCCTGGGCATCCGAGGTGGCGCGCAGCGTTATGGACCGCAACGATGCTCCGGCACTGCGGCTGGTTCAGGGTTCACATATCATCACCAGACGCGTCCATCTCGGTCGCGATGCATTCATGCTCCAGCAGCCCGATGGCCGCATCATTTTCGTCATCCCCTACGAGCGCGACTATTCGCTTATCGGCACCACCGAACGCGACATCGCCACCCCCGAAGCCGCCGCGATCACGGCGGAGGAGAGTGACTATCTGCTCGCCGCTGCCAATCGCTACCTTTCGCGTCCGCTGACCCGCGCCGACATCGTCCACAGCTTTGCCGGGGTGCGGCCGCTTATTCTCGAACAGGGCAAGGGCGACCGCGAAACGACGCGCGATTATCGGCTGGTCGACCATGAGGGGGTACCGGCGATGACCGTCGTTGGCGGCAAGATAACCACGTATCGCGTGCTCGCCGAAGATGTGCTGAAGCGCATAGCGCCGAAATCGAAACCTTGGACCGCCGGCACACCCCTGCCCGGTGGCGCTGTCGAGAAGCTGCGCGGCGAGACAGGTCAACAAGCCTTCAAACGCTGGCTCGACAATCTGGTCGCCGAACAGGAAAATTATGATCCAAAGCTGGTTCGCCGGCTAGCGTTGATCCTTGGCACTGCCGCCGAACCGTTGCTGACTACTGGTCTTGGCATGAACGTAGGGGGTCTGTTCGAAGCCGAGCTCGATCATTATGTTCGCAACGAATGGGCGACATGCGCCGATGACGTGCTGTGGCGGCGAACCAAGATGGGTCTGCACATCGATAACGCCGGCAAGGCCGAAGTGGCGCGCTGGTTCGGCGAAGTCCCCGGACCGGCCGAACCCGAACTGCCATTTACCCACCGCTTCGCCACACCGGGCGGCTGACGCGATGCGGCCCGAACCGGGCCTCGCCGGCGAACGCTGGCGCCCGCAACCCGCCGGCGATTTGGCATCGCTGCCGGTATCACGGCGGCTGGCGGCGCTGGCGATCGTCATTTTCATCCATGCCCTGCTGGTCCTGATGCTCATCACGCTGGCGCCTGATTTCGCCAAGATGGCGGCATCGCCCAAAAGCTTTGAAGCCTTTTCGATCAACGAACCGGCCCCCAAGACGGCCGAAAAAATGAAACAGGCTGCCAAGGCTGCACCGAAGTCGTCGGTGCCGGTTGCCAAGTCGCCTCCCGTCGACGTCACCGACACGGTCGAAACCCGCCCGTTCAGCGTACATCTGTTCGACGCAATCGACATCACCAAGCTGCCCAATCGCCGCGACGAGTTGAAGCAGGCCGATGCCAGCGTCAACGAAGGTGCGGGTCGGGCCGGTGACAGCGTTGCAGTTTCCGGCCCCGGCGGCGGCCCGGGGGGCCAGACACTCTATCAGGCCGAATGGCAGCGCGAACCAACCAATGCCGAACTGAATTACTATCTGCCGCGCGGAGCGCCGCGCAACAGTTGGGCGGTCATCGCCTGCCGTACTGTCGAACGCTTTCGCGTCGATGATTGCGTCGCCATCGGCGAAGGTCCGGCAGGATCAGGGATGGGCGAAGCTATCCGCGAAGCCGCCTGGCAGTTCCGCGTGCTGCCCCCGCGCATCAACGGCCGGCCTCAGATCGGCAGTTGGGTGCGCATCCGCATCAGCTTCACCGAACAGCCCGAAACGACGCCCTGACCGGTCAGCCCAAGTCGGCCACCGCAAGGCACTCGGCAAAAACCGTGGCGTCGACATTACCACCCGACAGGATGACGATGACCGTTTTACCGGCGATATCGACCCGGCCCGACAGCGCTGCGGCCAAGGCCACGGCGCCACCGGGTTCAACGACCAGTTTCAACTCGCGAAAGGCAAAAGCAACAGCGCGCGCGGCTTCTGGCTCGCTGACGGTCATCGCAGTGGCGCGATGGGCGCGCAGCGTATCGAAGGTCAGCGGCGCCATCCTGAGCGTCTGGAGCGCATCGCAGCGCGTCGGCCCGGGGTTCTCCACCGGCACGATCACCCCGCCGGCAAGACTGCGCACGACATCGTCATAGCCTTCTGGTTCGACGGCGATGACAGGCAATTGCGACCCCGCCGCAAAACCACTGGCCAAGCCACCGCCGCCGCAACAAACAAAGGCAAGATCGGCGGTGGCACCAAGTGCCAACAAATCGGCAACGGCCTCCAGCCCGGCGGTGCCCTGCCCGGCAATGACGTGCGGATCATTGAAGGGCGGCACGACCACAGCACCGCGGCTTGCCGCGATTGCGGTGGCGATCGCATCGCGGTCTTCGGTCAGCCGATCGTAGAATATTACCTCGGCACCATGGCTGCGGGTCCGCTCGACCTTGATCACCGGCGCATCGGCCGGCATGACGATGACAGCCGGCATGCCAAGCAGCTTTGCCGCCAACGCCACCCCCTGAGCATGGTTGCCTGATGAAAAGGCAACGACACCACCGCCACGCTGTTCGGCGGGAATCGCGGATAAGCGATTGTAGGCGCCACGGAACTTGAATGAGCCGGTGCGTTGCAGATTCTCAGGCTTGAGGTAGATCCGCGCGCCGGTTGCGGCATCAAGCGCATCCGATCGCAACAGCGGCGTATGCACCGCCACCCCGGCGATCCGCGCCGCCGCTGTCACGATATCGTTGTGCACTACAGGCGAAGTCATTGAAAAATGGCCCTTTCCAGTTTCAAACAGGCTATAGGCAAGCCCTTGAAAGGCCAAGCGAAAACATCATTTTTTCGTGTAACAAAAAACTTCTTTACACGTTAGCAACTCGACCCTAAATACGCCCTCCGCTGCCCCATGGGACTTCCACCGCAAGGCAGCTTTGGTGCCGGCCTTCTCCGGCAACTTTGCTCGCCCTGGAGGTCCCTTGAATTGCACGAAAACCATAACGCGCTGGGGGTAGCGCTCGGCCACAAGCCGACACAACCCGTCACACTGGTTCGCCCGCACGCCGCGCATCGTGCCGCCCGTTATTTCCTCGAGAAATTTCCAGGCACATCGATGTACGCGGTCAAGGCCAATCCTTCACCCGACCTGATTCGGTCGTTGTGGGATGGCGGAATCACGCATTTCGATGTCGCTTCGATTGCCGAGGTGCGTCTGGTGCGTGGCCTGCTGCCCAAGGCGACCCTGTGCTTCATGCACCCGATCAAGGGCGAAGAAGCCATTGCCGAAGCTTATCATGTCCATGACGTGCGCACCTTCAGCCTCGATTCGCTGACTGAACTGGCGAAGATCGTTGCGGCAACCCGCAGAGACGGTGTCGATGCCACCGATCTGACGCTGTGCGTCCGGTTGCGGGTGTCCTCGTCGCATTCGATGCTCAGCCTGGCGTCCAAGTTCGGTGTTGCGGCCGATGATGCCGCACCGTTGCTGATGGCCACCCGCCAGGTCGCCGATGCTCTCGGCATCTGCTTCCATGTCGGCAGTCAGGCGATGAGCCCGCAGGCTTATGCCGAAGCGCTGGCGCAGGTTCGCGTCGCCATCGTCGGTGCTGGCGTCACCGTCGATGTCGTCGATGTCGGCGGCGGCTTCCCGTCGGTCTATCCCGGCATGGAACCTGGTGCACTCGATGCCTATTTCGATGTGATCAGCCGCGCCTATGAATCGCTGCCCGTCAGCTATTCCGCCGAACTGTGGTGTGAGCCCGGCCGGGCGCTGTCGGCGGAATATGCCAGTGTGCTGGTCCGTGTCGAAGCCCGCAAGGACGACGTGCTCTACATCAACGATGGTGCCTATGGTGCCCTGTTCGATGCCGCCCATATCGACTGGCGTTTCCCCGTCGCTTTGGTGCGCGAAACCGAATCGCGCGCGAAGCCGGTGGGATTTAGCTTCTATGGCCCGACCTGTGACGACATGGACTTCATGCGCGGACCGTTCGAACTTCCGGCCGATATTCAAGCCGGCGACTATATCGAAATCGGCATGCTCGGTGCCTATGGTTCGGCGATGCGTACCGGTTTCAACGGCTTTACCGCCGGCGCCACCGTCATCGCCCGTGATGAACCGATGGATACGGTCTATGGTGTCACGGAAACGTCGCCGTCGCGCGTTATCAGTATTCGCTAACCCCTGCCCTGGCCATCGCGCCGGGGCAGATTACCCCCCGCTCGGCGCCGGAATGGTCCGGCCGCGGGCGACGCTGTTGCCAGCGTCGTGCCAGTGACACGCCACTGGAGGCAGATTAATGACCGATCAGATCAACGCCCAGCGCAAAGCCGAGCTATTGTCCAAGGTTGTCGAACATATCGACATCCGCAGCTTCGACGCGCGCCCTATCATCGACGGCATGGCCAACATGAGCTTCACCTCGCGTGATCTCGCCCGTGCCACCAGCATCTACAACCAGATGCTGGCCGACCCGGATTGCACCATCTTCCTCGTCATCGCCGGTTCGACCAGCGCCGGCGGCTGCATGGACCTTTACGCCGAACTGCTGCGCAACAACATGATCGACGGCATCGTCGCCACCGGCGCCAGCATTGTCGACATGGATTTCTTCGAAGGCCTTGGCCACAAGCATTATCAGGCGCTGGAAGTGCCCGATGATGACACGCTGCGCTCGCTGCTCATTGACCGCATCTACGACACCTATATCGATGAAGAGCAGTTGCAGGATTGCGACCACACTATCCTCGAAATCGCCAACAGCCTCGAGCCCAAGGCCTATTCCAGCCGCGCCTTCATCCGCGAGATGGGCAAGTATCTGGTCGAACACGGCAAGAAGGACAACAGCCTCGTCAAGCTGGCGTATGAACATGACGTGCCGATCTTCTGCCCGGCCTTCGTCGATTCATCGGCGGGCTTCGGCCTAGTCAAGCACCAGGTCGACCGCGCCAAGGAAGGCAAGCCCTATATGGTGCTCGACGCCATTGCCGATTTCCGCGAACTGACCGACATCAAGGTCAAGGCCGGCACCACCGGCCTGCTGATGATCGGCGGCGGTGTGCCGAAGAACTTCATCCAGGACACTGTCGTGTGTGCCGAAATCCTGGGCCATGACGATGTTCAAGTGCACAAATATGCCGTGCAGATCACCGTGGCCGATGTCCGCGATGGCGCCTGCTCGTCGTCAACGCTGCAGGAAGCCGCCAGCTGGGGCAAGGTCAACACCGGCATCGAACAGATGGTTTTCGCCGAAGCCGGTTCGGTAATGCCGCTACTCGCCAGCGACGCCTATCACCGCGGCTTCTGGAAGACCCGCACCAAGCGGGCCTGGGGCAAGCTTTTCGCCTGATCCGCGAAACCTTCTCCATTTGACACAAACCACCAATGCAATAGACCCTCCGCCACAAACGGGGGGTCTTTTCACATGCACAGTCCAATTCTCGCACCAGTAACAGCGCTTGTCGGCTGGACGCTCGTCATGCTGGTCTGGGCAGTTATCGCCCGGATGCCGGCTCTGAAAAAGGCCGGGATCGATCTCGGCGCCGCGCGCGGTGGGCGACCCGGCGGGCTCGATGGCGTCGTCGATGAAAACGCGCAATGGAAGATGCACAATTACATCCACCTCGTCGAACAGCCAGTGCTGTTCTATGGCATTTGCGGCGTGCTGGCGTTGGCCGAAGCCGGTGGCGGCTTCAACGCCCAACTCGCCTGGTTGTATGTCGCCATCCGCATCGGCCACAGCCTCTTGCAGGCGACCAGCAACATCGTCAAATATCGCTTCGCCCTATTTGCCCTCAGCACGCTCGTCCTGATGATGCTTACCGCCCATGCCGGTTTCGCGCTGCTGCACGCCGGCTGACCGGCGGGGCGCACGCCCCGTCTCTCAGGCTTTCTTGACGAACTCGGTCCGCAGGACCAGGCCCTTGATGCCGCCGGCCTTGCAATCGATCTCGTCGGGATCGCCGGTCAGGCGGATACCCTTGACGATGGTGCCGCGCTTGAGCGTCGTCGAGGTGCCCTTGACCTTCAGGTCCTTGATAAGCGTCACATTGTCGCCATCTGCAAGCAGCGTGCCGTTGCTGTCACGGGTTTCCATGGACTATCCCTATTCTTAAAGTCCTCCCCTAGGCTTTGCCGAGCCCAACGGCAATTGCCGTGATCCCGCTTGTGTCATGGAGCGGCTCTGCCGACGCCCGACAGTTCGACAGGAGGGAAACCATCATGCGTTCCGAGTTCCTGCAACCAATGACTGTGCCAATCCTTTGATGACTGGCCTTGTGGTTGTGAATATATGCTACGCGCCTGCCCGCCATCGCCCAGTCCGGGCTCGATACCAAGGCAGTGGAGCATAGCACCACCTACGATATTCTTGGCCCTGTACGGCGCCTCGAGGGTGTTCTAGCGGACGAAGCGCGCCACCAGCTCGACATGGGTGGACCAACGAAACTGGGCGACCGGCCACAGCGTTTCCAGCCGATAGCCACCTTTCACCAGAATCTCCGCATCTCGCGCAAAGGTATTGGGATTGCACGATACGCCGACGATAACCGGCACCTTGGATTGAGCGAGCATCGCCGCCTGAGCCTGCGCCCCGGCGCGCGGCGGATCAAGAACGACGACATCGATGCCGGCCAGTTCGGCTGCCGTATAAGGCCGGCGAAACAGATCACGATGCGACGTCGCCATGCGGCGGTTGAACTGCCGGGCCGCTGCTTCCAGCGCCATCACCGCCGGACCGGCGGCGTCGGCGGCGAGCACCTGCGCCTGCATCGACATTGGCAAGGCAAAGGTACCAAGCCCGCAGAACAGATCGGCCACCCGCCGCGCCGGGCCGATCGCTGCCAGCACTGCGGCAACCAGTGCTGCCTCCCCTTCGCGTGTCGCCTGCAGGAAGGGCGCCGGCGGCAGCATCACCGGCACGCCGCCCATCACCAGTTGCGGCGGTCGCGCCATTGCCACGGTTTCCACGCCATGTGCGCCTTCGACCGATAGTCGCGCGAGATCATGCGCGGCGGCAAAATCGGTCAACCGCTGGATTTGCGCCAGGTTTTCGGCGGCGACATTGGCGATCACCACATCGGTGCCGCTGTCGCTAGCGGTCAGCGTTACGCCGGCGCCCTGCCCTTCGCCGAGCGCCGCTTTGAGCAACAGCCGCAATGGCGCGATGAGCCGCTGCAATTCCGGCGCCAGTATCTCGCACTGCACGATATCGACGATATTGTGGCTGGCTTCAGCGTTGAACCCCAGCATGAGCCGCCCCTGCCGTCGCACCGCGCGCAGCGACGCCCGGCGGCGGCTGTGCGATGGCGATACCGCCACCGGGTGAACGCTGGCAACAACGATGCCAAGATGTGCCAGCGGCCGCACGATACGATCAACGACGAACGCGTCGTAATCATCGGCGTCGACATGCTGGAGCTGGCAACCGCCACAATCCGGCACATGGCGGCACGGCGGCACGACATGGCGTGGCCCGGGGATGATGGTCGCAACCTTGCCATCGAACGTCACGCTGTCGCCGATGGTGGCACCAGCCACGAAGCGGCCATCGGCGGTGACGCCATCGCCGCGACCGGCAAGGCGAACAATGGTTTGCAGATCGCTCACAGCGCTGCCAGCACAGCAGGCATCAGGCCGGGTAAATCATCGGCAATCACCCCCGGCCCACCGCGCCGCCCGGCATCGCCATGCAGCCAGACACCCGCTCGTGCCGCATCGAACAGCGCCATGCCCTGCGCAATCAGCGCGGCGATGATCCCCGTCAACACATCGCCCGACCCCGCCGTTGCCAACCAGGGCGCAGCATGAAGGTTGATGCCGATGCGGCCATCGGGCGCCGCGATGATGGTCTCGGCGCCCTTGAGCACGATCACGCTGCCACTGGCGTTCGCCGCCGCGCTGACAGCAGCCACCCGATCCGGCCCGATGGTGCCGAACAACCGCGTGAATTCACCCTCATGCGGCGTCAATACCCGCGGCGCCTGAGCTTGCGCAAATTTCGTCGATGGCAGCGCCGCCAGCGCACCGGCATCGATGACCAGCGGCACGGTGCCGGAGAGCAGACGATACACCCAATCGCGACCACGCTGATCGGCCAGCAGCCCCGGCCCGATCGCGACGGCACCCATCCGTGGATCGGTGAGCATGGCCACCCCCTCGGCATCAGTGCGTCGCATGATCGCGGCCACGGGTTGGGTGCAGCCGGAGCCGACCAGTGTTACGAGGCCGGCCCCCGATCGCAGCGCGCCGAGCGCCGTCAGCTGCGCTGCGCCGCCATGTTCGGGCGCCCCTTCGATGACCAGCACGGCCCCGCGGCGATATTTATGGGTGTCAGCGGGCAAGGGCTGTCGCACAGGTGGCGGCACCAACCGGGCGCCGTAGTCGGGTAATGCCAGCCCGATATCGGCCACGATGATCCGTCCCGACAGCACCCGTCCCGCCTGCTGCGCCTGGCCACGATTCATAGCGCCAAAACAGACGGTCAGGTCGGCTGCCAGTGGCTGGCCAAGGCAAGCGCCCGTCAACGCATCAATTCCCGATGGCATGTCCATGGCAACCACGGCCGCGCCAAAACTTCTCAAGCGGTCAAGCGCTGCCTGTACCGGCTCCGACAGCGGCCG
>CAJAHV010000129.1 GCA_903939555.1 uncultured Alphaproteobacteria bacterium
GCGAGATAATGTTCCCACGCCTGCTTGCCGCCATTGGCAAAGCCGGTGGCGAGCAGCAGCGCCGGCACGCCGCGCTTGACGAAGGTATAATGGTCCGAACGCACGAAAATGGTTTCGGCCGGCATCGGATCGGGCGACACCCCCACCCCGGCCTTGGCTGCGGCGCGGGAAATCGCTTCGCCCATTGTCGAATGATCGCCGCCAAAGGCGATGACATCGGTAAAATCATACAGCAGCATGGGTTGGTCGAGATCGACGACGCTGACGATATCGGCGATCGGCACCGGCGGGTCGTTGGCAAAGCTTTCGGCGCCGAGCAGGCCCTTTTCCTCGGCGGTATTGGCAACAAAGATCAGCGAGCGCTTCGGCTTGACCACGTCGTGCGCGAAGCCATGCGCGACTTCGAGCATCACCGCCACGCCCGAGGCATTATCCAGCGCGCCATTGTAGATATTGTCGCCAGGCTTGGCGGGGTTGATGCCGAGATGATCGAGATGCCCCATGATGCCGACATATTCGGCCTTCAAGGCCGGGTCGCTGCCTTCGATCCTGGCGACGACATTGGCGGTCTGGACGAGGCGCTGCTGCGAGGTGGTGGTGATGCGCACGCTGGCCGGCAGGGCAAAGCCTTTCGGCATGCCAAGCTGCTTGTCGGCGGTTTCGAGCACCTTGGCGAGCGGCGTTTTCGCGCCGGTGAACAGCGCCTGCGCCGCGACCATGCTGAACGTCGCGCCGCCGCGGATGCCGGGGGCGCCGACATAGGGGCTGCCATCGGGCTTCACCCAGGTCATCGACGGGGTGCCGGCATATTGCCTCTGGCGTTCCCAAGGGCGCAGCCGGTTCGATTCGAGCGTCGGGATGGTGACAATGCCGATGGCGCCGCGCGCCGCCGCCATTATCGCTTTTTGCCGGCTGAGATGCGCCAGCACCTCGTTGGGCGGCCCCTTGGGGATGCCGGCGAGGATGGCGACGATCTTGCCGCGCACATTCAGCCCGGCATAATCGTTGAAACCCTGTTTGGGCGCATCGATGCCGAAACCGGCAAACACGACTTGCGCCGCGACATCGGTGGTCTTGTCGGTCTGGCTCGACGCGGCGATGATCTCGCTCGCCTGAGCAAAGGTAACGGGCGCGGCCCCGGCGGCGGTGATCGTCACGCTGGCCGGCACGCTGCCCGGGCTGGCTTCGGACAGGGTGACCGGCTGGTACCAGCTACCATCCTTGCCGGCCGGCGTCAGGCCATAGGCGGCGAACTGGCTGGCGACATAGCGCATGGCGATTTCATGGCCACGCGTGCCGGTGCCGCGGCCTTCAAGCAGATCATCGGCGAGAAAGGCGACGTGCGCCTTGACGCGATCGGCAGAAAACGCCGGCTCCTCGGCATGTGCCGGGAAGGCGACCAGTCCCAGAACAGCAGCGGACAGCAACAGCTTCATCAATCTCTCCAAATCGGGGGCGCACAACGCCCGCCCTGCAAGCAGTCGGGAAGCCATGTCTGAAATCAGCCCCTTCTCGGGCTTAACGTCGTCGCCTGCCGCGTCAAGCCGGCACGCCGCCCGGCACCGGGTAGAGATCGTGGCGCAGCTCCTCGGCATGGGCGTCGCGGTTCCATTCCTGCATCCAGGGGTGCGCCAGCATCGCATCGACATAAAGCCGCGCCGTAATCGATACCGGCAGGTGATAGTGATGGATACGATAAACCACCGGCGCAAACATGATGTCGGCGGCGCCCAGCGGCCCGAACAGCCACGGCAGGTCGGTCTCGCTGCCGAAACGGGCGCGGGCATCGCTCCACAGCGCATCGATGCGCGCGACATCGGCGAGCACGGCTGCACTCGGCTCGAAATCGGGAAAGGCCTTTTGCAGGTTCATCGGGCAGGCCGAGCGCAGCGCCACAAAGCCCGAATGCATTTCGGCGGTCATCGCATAGGCCAGCGCCCGCGCCGGATATTCGCGCGGCCAATAACGATCATGCCCGCCCTTGTCGGCCAGCCACAGGATGATCGCCATGCTGTCCCACACCGGGGTCTGCCCGTCGATGAGCAGCGGCACCTTGCCCGATGGCAGCGCTTTTTTCGCCGTCCCGCTCTGCCATTCGGGGCTGTCCATCTCGATGCATTCGGTGGTGAAGGGCAAGCCCGACTGTTTCGCCGCCAGCCAGCCGCGCAGCGACCAGCTCGACAAGGTGCGGGTTCCGATGACGATCTTCATGGGCGATCTCCTCGGCGACTATCATACGGGCCGCCGGCAGTGCCAGCAAGCGAGCCGCGCCCGGCTGGACTTCGCATCGGTGAACGCTAAACGACATAGCACGCCCAAGATCATCGCAGGATCATCCGAGCCCATGATGCAGATAGTCGAAGCCGCCAGCCATGCCTCGCTCGATGGCTATGCTGTGCGCGAGGTGCCGATACCGCAGCCAGGGCCGGGGCAGATCCTCGTCAAGGTCAATGCCTGCGGGGTCAGCTATGTCGACGCGCTGGTGGCGCTTGGCCGCTATCAGGTGAAGCCGCCGCTGCCGCACATTCCGGGCAGCGAGATCGCCGGCACAGTGGCCCGGCTTGGCGAGGGCGTGACCGGCTTTGCGCCGGGCGACCGCGTGCTGGCGCAAACCGTCGCGGGCTTTGCCGAATATGCGCTGTGCCCGGCGGCGGCGGCGCGGCCGCTGCCCGCCACGATCAGCGATGCGCAGGCCGTGGCACTGCCGCTCAACTATCTTACCGCCCTGCACGGCCTGCGTGACCGCGCGCATCTGGTGGCGGGTGAACGCCTGCTGGTGTTCGGCGCGGCGGGCGGTGTCGGCGCAGCAGCGGTCCAGATCGGCCGGCTGCTCGGGGCCGAAGTGATCGGCGTGGCGTCAACACCTGA
>CAJAHV010000130.1 GCA_903939555.1 uncultured Alphaproteobacteria bacterium
ACGGCGGTCGATGTGTCCGATGCCCGGCTCGACCGGGTGCGCGAGAATCTGGCGCGGGTCGGGCTGACGGCGACGCTGGTGGCGGGCGATGCCTTGCGTTGGGAACCCGCCACGGCTTCGGGCGATGGCCTGTTCGACCGCATCCTGCTCGATGCGCCCTGTTCGGCGACCGGCATCTTCCGGCGTCACCCCGATGTGCTCCACCTGAAGGGGTCGCGTGATCTCACGCCCCTGACGCTGTTGCAGGCGGCGCTGCTGCGGCGCGCGGCGGCGTGGCTGAGACCCGGCGGCACGCTGGTTTACGCAACATGCAGCCTTGATCCGCGCGAAGGCGAACGCATCGCCGAACGCGTGGTCGCCACGCTGCCGCGCAGCCCCTTCGAAGCCGGCGAACTGCCGCTCGGGCTGGTGCCGACCGCCGACGGCTGGGTGCGCACCCTGCCGGGCACGCTGGCGGCCGACGGCGGCATGGACGGGTTTTTCATCGGACGCTTCCGGAAACTTTGATATTTAAACATTAAAATCTATTGACAAATTTAAGGCTCACCGGTATGTAACGTATAGTAATATTGAAATGGCAACGTTTCGGTAGGCAATCTGATGAAGCGGCACGCGGCCACGTACCGTCAACAAGGGGTATCCAATGAAGTCGGTTTTCATCGCAGCCGCCGCCAGCCTGTTGGCAGCCGCGCCCGCCAGTGCGGTCACCTATGATCTCTATGACAGTTTCAATGGGTTGGCCTCTGCCGGCAATTTCAACTTCATCCAATTCCAAGCTTCGAACTTGAACTCGCGCAGCCCGCTAAACGTAGCGGGGACTTGCTAATCGGGCCTGCAGTGCCTGAACAGCCTCATCACCACGGAAAACAATATCTTTTTTCTCAAGAATGTCAGCGGTGCGACGCTGAATTTAGGTGGTAACAATATTCTGGCCAGTACTTTGGTCTTTCACCCTGGCAAGACATATGATGCCGGGGTAATCTTTGTCGCACCGACGACAGGCTATTATCGCGGCAATGCGGCTTTCAGCCTTACGACCACTAACACGCCAACCGGCGTAAAGCTTTCCAACTACAAATTGTCGAGCAGCGGCGTGATGACGAAGCTCAGCGACATCTTACTGAGTGCAAGCAAGCGCAGCGATTCGGCCAGCGGCACCATCTTTCTGAACGCTGGCGAGGGTATGGGGTTCGGCATCAACTCGAACGGCACGCTGCCCACCAGCACTGATAATGATTCGACCAGCATCTCCTATCAGATCGAAGCGATCCCTGAACCGGCCAGTTGGATGCTGCTCATCGCCGGCTTTGGCATGACCGGCGCGGTGCTGCGCCGCCGCCCCACGCCTGCCGCTGCCTGACCCCCGGAAAGCACGCGTCCCGGCAGCAAGACCCGCGCTTTTCTTTGCGACGGGCCAACGCCGCGCTTTCGGCTTGGCGTGCGCCCTGCTAGACAATGTGCATGCAGGGTCCCGTTCGCATCGCCCCGTCGATCCTTTCGGCGGATTTCGCCCGCCTTGGCGAGGAGGTGCGCGCGATTACGGCTGCCGGTGCCGATTATGTCCATGTCGATGTGATGGACGGGCATTTCGTCCCCAACATCACCATCGGGCCGCTGGTGGTGAAGGCAATCCGCCCGCATACGCCGCTGGTCATGGATGTGCATCTGATGATCGCGCCGGTCGATCCCTATATCGATGCTTTTGCTGACGCCGGGGCGGACATCATCACCGTCCATGCCGAAGCCGGGCCGCACCTGCACCGCAGCATCCAGCGCATCAAGGCGCGCGGCTTGAAAGCCGGCGTGTCGCTCAACCCGGCGACACCGGCCAAGATGCTCGACTATGTCCTTGAAGAACTTGATCTTGTGCTGGTGATGAGTGTCAATCCCGGCTTTGGCGGACAAAGCTTCATCGAAAACCAGCTCCGCAAGATCGAAGCAATCCGCAAAGCCATCGACAAGACCGGCAAGACCATCGACCTTCAGGTCGATGGTGGCATCGACGCACAAACAGCGCCGCGGGTGATCGCCGCCGGGGCCGATGTGCTGGTCGCCGGCACCGCGACCTTCCGGGGCGGGCCGGCGCACTACGCCGCCAATATCGCCAGCCTGCGCGGTTGAGCATGGCGCGCAAGACCGGACCCCGCGCCCCGGAAGACGCCCCCCCGGCTGGTTCCACTGCCGAGACGCAGGACAGCGAAGGCGCGTTGCTGCGCATCGGCGGCACCACCGGAGGCTCGCTGGGCGACCGGTTGGCGACGCGCGCCAGTGTTGCGCTCTACAACACCCCGCTGCACCGCTTGCGGCTGCGCGGCCGCTTCCCGCTGAAACTGCTCGGCGTGCCCGAAGACCCAGTGCCGGGTGATGCCGCGATCGGCGAACGCATCGTAGCGGGACGATTGATCCACGCCGGCCATACCGTCATGACGCGCGATTTTCGCTTTGGCGACCCGGCGCATCCGGCGGCGTGGCGCGACTGGGCCAACAGCTGGGCCTGGCTACGCGATATTGCCGCCTGCCTGCCCGATCGCAAGGCGGCGGCAGCGCGCGCCGAACCGCTGGTGGCGCGCTGGCTGGCCGAATTCGGCGATTATGACCCGGCAGCGTGGCGCGCGGACATTATCGGGCAGCGCCTGTTGCTGGCGCTCGGTCACGCCCCGCTGATCCTGTCATCGGCCGATCATGTCTACCGGTCGGCGGTCCTGTCCGCCATTGCCACCTGGGCGCGGCATCTCGACCGCGCCGCCTTTCGGCTCGCCGACAGCCCGGGCAAGGCGGTGGCGCTCGCCGGGCTTTATGCTGCCGGCACGCTGATTCCCGGTGGCGAAGCGCGCAGCATCAACACGCTGGCGGCGCTGGAAAAACTGCTCGGCACGCTGGTGCTGCCCGATGGCGGGATGGCGACGCGCACGCCGCGCGATGGCGTATTGTTGGCCGAATGGCTGTTGTTCGCCGCCGGCTGTGCGCCGGCCATCAGGGTGCGGACCCCGGCGCTGTTTCCCGATACGCTGGACCGGCTGGTGCCGCATCTGAAAAGCCTGGCGCTGGGTGATGGTATCATCGGAGGCTGGCATGGCGCCGCAAGCGTGCCGGCGGCGACGCTTGACCGGTTGGAGAAACGCAGCGCCAGCGGCAATGCACCGAACCGCAACGGCCGCTGGTCCGGCTATCACCGGCTGTCGGCGGGCAAGACCGTGCTGGTCATCGATGCCGGGCCGCCGCCGCTGTCGCGCCAGGCGACCGGCCATGCCGGCACACTGGCGTTCGAATTGAGCGATGGCGCCGACCGGTTGATCACCAATTGCGGCGGTGCCGGCGGACTGCCGCAGCCGCTCGATCCCGCGCTTGCCGGCGGGCTGCGCACCACCGCGGCGCATTCGACGCTGGTCATCGACGAAACCAACAGCACGCGGATCAGCGCCAAAGGCCCGCTCGGATCCGGGGTCAATGAAGTATCCTTCCAGTCACGGCGCAGCGAGGAAGGCCATTGGCTCGATGCCAGCCATGATGGGTATGTGAAGCGTTTCGGCATGATCGTGCGGCGGCAATTGTTCCTGTCGCCCGATGGTCAGGACCTGCGCGGCCAGGATTCGATCGAACCGGCGCCGAAATCCCTGCTCAAGCGCCGCCCGGACCGGTCTTTCAACATACGCTTCCACCTTGGCCCCGGCGTCGCCGCGACGCCGACCGCCGATGGTGCCGGCGCGCTGCTCAAGCTGCCGCAAGGCCGGGTCTGGGCGCTGAAGACGCGGGTCGACGGCGGGCCGGGTACGGTCGCCATCGAAGCATCGATTTGGGTTGACCCGGCGGGCACGGTGCACAAAACGCAGGCACTGGTGATCAGCGGGCACACGCAACAAGCCGCGGCCAGCATCAGCTGGAGCTTCAAGCGCGCGGGCAAGTAACGAGACAGGACAGATGACGGACATGGTAAAAGTAAAACGCGCGCTGTTGTCGGTAAGCGACAAGAGCGGGCTTGAGGCGCTGGCGGCAGCGCTGGTCCGGCATGGGGTGGAACTGGTTTCGACCGGCGGCACTGCGGCTGCCCTGCGTGGCTGGGGCCATGCCGTGCGCGATGTGGCGGAACTGACCGGCAGCCCCGAGATGATGGATGGCCGGGTCAAGACGCTGCACCCGCGCGTCCATGGCGGCTTGCTGGCACTGCGCGACGATGCGGCACATCTGGGCGCGATGGCCGACAATGGCATTGTCGCGATCGATCTGGCCGTCATCAACCTTTACCCTTTTGCCGCGACAGTGGCCAAGGGCGCCGGGCGCGACGAGATCATCGAGAATATCGATATCGGCGGCCCGGCGATGGTGCGATCATCGGCCAAGAACCACGCGTTTGTCGGCATCGTCACGGCGCCCGACCAATATGGCGATGTCATCGCCGCGCTCGATGCCCAGGATGGCGCGACCGACCTGCCGTTGCGCAAGCGGCTGGCGGCGGCGGCGTTCGCGCATACCGCGGCCTATGATGCGGCCGTGGCGAGCTGGTTCGGCTTTGCCGATCAGGCCGAACAATTCCCGCCCGTGCTGCCGCTGGCGCTGACCCGTGTCGACACGTTGCGCTATGGCGAAAACCCGCACCAGCAGGCGGCGCTGTATCTGCCACAAACCGGCGCCGGCGGCGTCGCGGCGGCGCGGCAGGTGCAGGGCAAGGAACTCAGCTACAACAACCTCAACGATGCCGATGGCGCGCTCGAACTCATCGCCGAATTCCGCGCTGCCGGCCCGGCGTGCGCGATCATCAAGCACGCCAACCCGTGCGGCGTCGCCACCGGCGCAACCCTCGCCGAAGCCTATAAAGCCGCTTTCGATTGCGATCCGGTCTCGGCCTTTGGCGGCATTATCGCGGTCAACGGCAAGCTGGACGGCGCGACCGCCGAAGCAATTGCCGGTATCTTCACCGAAGTCGTCATAGCCCCCGATGCCGATGATGCGGCGCTGGCGGTGTTCGCCGCGAAAAAGAACCTGCGCCTGCTGCTCACCGGCACCCTGCCCGATCCGCGCCGCGCCGGCCTCGCGCTGCGCCAGATCGGCGGCGGCATGCTGGTGCAAAGCCGCGACAATGGCGCCGTGGCCCGCGCCGATTGCAAGGTGGTGACAAAGCGCGCCCCCACCGAACAGGAATGGACCGACATGCTGTTCGCCTGGACCGTGGCGCGCCATGTCAAATCGAACGCCATCGTCTATGCGCGCGGCGGCAGCACCGCCGGCATCGGCGCCGGCCAG
This sequence comes from uncultured Alphaproteobacteria bacterium, assembly GCA_903939555.1. Classification (GTDB taxonomy): domain Bacteria; phylum Pseudomonadota; class Alphaproteobacteria; order Sphingomonadales; family Sphingomonadaceae; genus Sandarakinorhabdus. Next base: position 5,239 of record CAJAHV010000130.1, read on the forward strand.
ATGAGCCGGCTCGATTCGACCCGGATCGCAGCGGTAAAGGCCGGCGACGCGGCGCGCACCGCCGGCTGGCCGCAACCCCGCACCATCGGCTCGGCGGTGGCGTCAGACGCCTTCTTCCCCTTCGCCGACGGCCTGATTTCCGCCGCCGAAGCCGGCGCGACGGCGATCATCCAGCCGGGCGGCTCGATCCGCGATGCCGATGTGATCGCAGCGGCGGACGAACGCGGGCTGGCGATGGTGTTCACCGGCATGCGGCACTTCAAGCACTGAGCGTTGCCGCCGCCGGCCGGGCCTGAGGCCCGGACCCCTTTTGCAGGGGCGGGGCGGGATTGTGCGGCGCATGACCGCGAGGGGAGAGATACCATGACCATCGCCAGCGCACTTGCCGAAGCGCTCAGCGCCGCCGGGATTCCCGGGGCGGTCGCCATGGTCGGGGATCGCGCGCGTATCACCGAAACCATCGCCATCGGCCATGCCGCCGATGCGGTGTTCCAGCTCGCGTCGATGACCAAGGCGGTGGTGTCGGTGGCAGCGATGCAGCTGGTGGAGGCGGGCGAACTCAGCCTTGATGCGCCGATCGGCGAGCTGTTGCCCGACCTGGCGGCGCCGCTCGTCATCACCGGCTTCGGCGACGATGGCGCCGTGCAGACGCGCGCGTCGGTGCGGCCCATCACGCTGCGCCATCTCCTGACCCACACTTCGGGGCTGGGCTATGATTTCGTCCATGCCGACATGGCGCGGGCGCGCACCGCGCCGCCGGTGCCGGGCACGCTGGCCAGCCTGCGCACGCCGTTGCTGTTCGATCCGGGTGATAGCTGGGCCTATGGCATCAGCACCGATTGGGCGGGGCTGGCGGTCGAGGCGGCAAGCGGGATGACGCTCGATGCCTATATCGCCGCGCATATCACCGGGCCATTGGGCATGGTCGATACGGCGTTCGGGCTGGCGGCGCACAAGGGCCGGCTGGTACCCAACATGGCGCGCGGTGCCGATGGCGCGCTGGCACCCTTCCCGATCAACATCGGCGGCGGAGCGGGCGAATTCCTGTCGGGCGGCGGCGGTCTGGTCGGCACCGCGGCCGATTACATGCGCTTCGTGCGGATGCTGGCCAATGGCGGCAGCCTTGATGGCGTCACC
>CAJAHV010000131.1 GCA_903939555.1 uncultured Alphaproteobacteria bacterium
AACGGCATGGCGGCGATCCTCGTCGAAGCCGGGTCGAGCCTCGAATATTTCACCGGCATCAAATGGTGGCGTTCCGAGCGTCTCACGGCAGTGGTCATCCCGGCGCGGGGGCAGCCGATCATCATCACGCCGTTTTTCGAGGAACCCTCGGTGCGGCAATCGCTGGGTATCCCGGCCGAGGTGCGCGTCTGGCAGGAGGATGAAAGCCCCCACGCGCTGGTTGCGTCTGCGGTCACCGGGCTTTCGGGCAGCATCGGCATCGAGGAAACCGTGCGCTTCTTCGCCAGCGACGGCCTGGCGCAACTGCTCCCCGGCGTGCGCATCGTGTCGGCCAACCCGGTGGTGCGCGGTTGCCGGATGATCAAGACACCGGCTGAACTGGCCTTGCTGCAAAAGGCCAGCGATGTGACGATCGCGGCCTTCCGCTGGGCTTTCCCACGCATTCGCCTTGGCATGACGCCCGACGATATCGGCGCGCTGTGTGCTGCCGCGATGACCGCGCTTGGCGGCCACGCCGAAGCGCCGCTGGTGTTGCTCGGCGAGGCGTCGGCCTATCCGCATGGATCATCGGCGCCGCAGCAGGTGCGCGCCGGTGAGGTCGTGCTGATTGATGGCGGCTGTTCGGTGGGTGGCTATCAGGCCGATATCTCGCGGACGTTCGTCCCCGGCACGGCCCCCGATGCGGTGCGGCGCGTCTTCGACACGGTGGCGCAAGGCCAGCAGGTCGCCATGGTGGCGGCGCAGGTCGGCGCACCGGCGGGCAGTGTCGATGATGCGGTGCGGCGCTTCTATGAAAGTCAGGGCTATGGCCCCGGCTATCAGCGCCCCGGCCTGCCGCACCGCACCGGCCATGGCATCGGTATGGACGGGCATGAACCGGTCAATCTCGTCCGTGGCGAGATGACGCCGCTGGCGGCGGGCATGTGCTTTTCGAACGAGCCGGGCCTGTATTTGCCGGGCAATTTCGGGGTGCGGCTGGAAGATTGCTTCCACATGACGGCGATGGGGCCGAAATTCTTTTCCATCCCGCCCGTCAGCCTTGCTGCGCCGTTCGGTTGAACGGCTTGCCAAGCCCGATGCTTCCCGGCACCTTGGGCCATATTAAAAAGCCGTAACAACGGCACCGGGAGGCGGCATGGCAAGCGCGGTGGATGCGACGCCAAAGGAACGGGTCAATTCCGAACGGCTGTTGCTGTGGACGCTGCTGGTTGTCTATATTTTCAATTTTCTCGACCGGCAGATCGTCACCATCCTGGCCGAGCCGATCAAGCGCGACCTGGGGCTTTCCGATACGCAATTGGGGTTGATGACCGGGCTTGCCTTTGCGCTATTCTATGCGCTGCTCGGCATTCCGATCGCCCGCCACGTCGATCGGCCGGGGTCGAACCGGGTCGGGCTGATCTCGGTCTCGCTGGTGCTGTGGTCGGGGATGACGGCGCTGTGCGGCCTGGCGCAGAATTTTTCGCAATTGCTGCTCGCCCGCGTCGGGGTCGGGGTCGGGGAGGCTGGCTGTACGCCGGCGGCGCATTCGCTGATCAGCGACATGGTGCCGGTCGAACGGCGATCCTCGGCGATCGCCTTTTATGGCATGGGCATCCCCATCGGCTCGCTGTTAGGGGCGAGCATGGGCGGTTATCTCGCCGATACCGTTGGCTGGCGGCAGGCGTTCCTGGTGGTCGGCGCGCCGGGAGTGGCGCTGGCGGCGTTTGTCTGGTTGATCCTGCGCGACCCGCGCAAGGCCGGGCTTGCCACGGCGTTGCGGGTTGCTGCGCCGGTTGTGCCGCGCCTGTCGGCCAAGGCGGCGCTGGCCGAAGTGCTGGGTAGCCGGGCGTTCCTGCTGCTCGCGGTGGCGGGCGGACTGGTGGCGTTCCTCAGTTACGGCAAGGGTGTCTGGACGGCGGTCTATTTCATGCGCTCGCACGGCCTGTCGGCGACGCAGGTCGGGCTGTGGGCCGGGTTGGTGCTGGGTATTTCGGGGCTTTTCGGCACCTGGGCGGGCGGCTGGCTGGCGGATCGCTTCGGCAAGCATGACCGGCGCCACATGCTGTCGGCACCGGCGCTGGGCATGGTGGCGGCGGCGCCTATGCTGTTCATGGCCTATTCCGTCAGCAACTGGATGGTAGCCATGGCGCTGCTGTTCATCCCGACGTTCCTCAATTCGCTCTATTATGGCCCGACCTATGCGGCGGCGCAGTTGTTGGTGCGGCCGCAGGCGCGGGCGATGGCGACGGCGGTGATGGTGTTTGCCCAAAATCTTATCGGGCTGGGACTGGGCCCGTTGTTCTTCGGCATGATGTCCGATGCCTTCAAGCCGCTGGCGGGTACCGAAAGCGTGCGTTGGGTGTTGTTCGGCGCCGCCTGGCTGGGGCTGGTGCCGGCGTTTTTCTTTTGGCGCGCCAGCCTCAGGTTGAACCGCGAAATGACGGCAAAAGCGGCATTGACCCTCGGTTGAAATAGTGACACTTACGGTGTCAAAACATGGGGAGCTAATGATGCAGGTGCTGCGAACGCCCGATGAAGCCTTTGCCGGGATTGCTGATTTCCCCTTTGCGCCGCACTATGCCGAAGTGACCGATGCTGATGGCACGGCGCTGCGCATCCATTATATCTATGAAGGCCCGGCCGACGCCGCCCCCGTGCTGCTGATGCATGGCGAGCCGAGCTGGTCGTATCTTTACCGCAAGTTCGTCGGGCCGCTGGCCGCCGCCGGACATCGCGTCATCGCCCCCGATCTTATCGGTTTCGGCAAATCGGACAAATTGGCCGCGCGCGCCGATTATACTTATGAAAGCCATGTCGCCTGGATGAGCGCGTGGCTGGTCGCGCTCGACCTGCGCAACATCACGCTGTTCTGCCAGGATTGGGGCGGGCTGATCGGGCTGCGGCTGGTCGCGGCCTTTCCCGACCGCTTTGCCCGGCTGGTCATCGCCAATACCGGCATGCCGACCGGTACCGGGATGAGCGACGGTTTCCAGCAATGGCTGACGATCAGCCAGACCATCCCGAATTTCCCGGCCGGCATGATCGTCAACATGGGTACGTCGCGCGAATTGTCGCCGGCCGAAATCGCTGCTTATGATGCACCGTTTCCGGACGAGACGTTCAAGGAGGGCGCCCGGCAGTTTCCGACGCTGGTGCCGGTCACCCCCGAACATGGCTCGGTGGCCGAAAATATCGCGGCGTGGCAGGTGCTCGAAGCCTTCGAAAAACCGGTGCTCACCTGTTTTTCCGACAATGACCCGGTAACCAAGGGTGGCGAGGCGGCGATCATCGCCCGCATCCCCGGTGCAAAGGGCCAGCCGCACGTCATCATCCCCGGTGGGCATTTCCTGCAGGAAGATGCCTCCGAACAGCTTGTTGCGCTTATCAACGATTTCATCGCCAATAATTCCACCGCCAACAATTCTACAGGGGCCTGATCCGATGCAAGTACTCAACGAAGTCATGCCCCGTTCCGACGCGGCACAGGCGTTTTTCGGCGATGCCGCGCACGGCCCGATGGTCATGGTCAATTTGCTCAAGTTCAAGGACAAGGCCGAATATCCCGACGGCCACGCCAACGCCGGGATGACCGGCAAGGAAGCCTATGCCGTTTATGGCGCCGCCGTGATGAAATGCCTTGAAATGGTCGGCGGCAGGGGGCTGTTCAGCGCCGATGTTTCGGGCCTGATGCTCGGCGACGTCGAGGAATTGTGGGACATGGTGGCGCTCGCCTATTACCCCAGTCCGCAGGCAATGCTGCAGATGGTCGGCCTGCCCGAATATCAGGGGATCGAGATCCACCGCTTCGCCGGGCTCAAGGGCCAGCTCAACATCCGCACCCGTGCACCGGGGATGTCGGTGCTGTGACCACGCCGGCCTTCGACGTTTTCTGGTCGTTCCGCTCGCCCTATTCCTATCTGCTGACACCGCGGCTGGTCGAACTGGTGCGGGAATTCGATGTGACCTGCAACGTCCGCATCGTCTATCCGATCGCGGTGCGGCAGGCGGATTTCTTCAGCAATGCCGATCCGCTGTGGTTCTTCTACCTGATGAAGGACACCTATCGCACCGCGCAATTCCTTGGCCTGCCCTATCGCTGGCCCAGCCCTGACCCGGTGTACATGGACCCGGCGACGCGCAGCTACCCCAAGGAGCAGCCGCACATCCACCGGCTCAGCCATCTTGGTGTTGCTGCCGCCGAACGCGGGCGCGGGCTTGAGTTTATCAGCGAAGTCAGCATGCTGATCTGGAACGGCGCGACCGACAATTGGCACGAGGGCGACCATCTGGCGAACGCTGCGGCCCGCGCCGGGCTTGATCTGGCCGAAATGGATGCGGCGGTCGCGGCCGACACGGCGCACTTCGTCGCGCAGATCGAAACCAATCAGGTCGACCAGCGCAAGGGCGGCCATTACGGCGTGCCGTTGATGGTGCATGATGACGAGCCCTTCTTTGGTCAGGACCGGTTTGACCAATTGAAATGGCGGCTCGAGCAAAAGGGCCTGCACCGCCGGTGAGCCCCGAAGTCATCGCCATCCCTGCGATCTATGCCGGCTTCGCTGCGCTCGAGATTGCCCGCACCCGGTTTTTCAGCAAGCCGAAGCAGACCCGCGGTGATGCGGTAGTCGAAATCGTCAGCAGCGTCGCGCTGCTCGCGCTTGTCCAGCCCATGGTCATCCTGGCGGCGCTGGCGCTATCGGCCTGGGCGTTGCCGGGGGCGCGTGACGCGCTGGTGGGGCTGCCGCTCATCGCCAAGGTGGCGCTGTTCCTCGTCCTTGACGACATGCTGCAATATTGGTGGCACCGCGCCTCGCACAGCCTGCCCTGGTTGTACAATCTCCACCGCGCGCACCACAGCGGCGAATATCTGTCGGTGCGCGTCGTCTATCGCAACAACCTGTTCTATTATGCACTGATGCCCAGCCTGTGGTGCACCGGAGCCTTGATCTACATGGGCCTGGCGCCGGTCTATGTCGGCTATGTCATCGTCAAGCAGACCGTCATCATCGCTGCGCATTGTGATGTGCGCTGGGATGCGCCGCTGTATCGCATAAAGGCGCTGTCGCCGCTGATGTGGGTGGTGGAGCGGCTGATCTCGACACCGTCGACCCACAGCGCTCACCACGGCCAGCACCGGTCCGATGGCGTGACCCATTACAAGGGCAATTTCGGCAATCTGCTGTTCCTGTGGGACATGCTGTTCGGCACGGCGAAGATCACCCGCCGCTATCCCGCCGCCATCGGTATCGAGAATCTGGCGCCGATATCGGCCGGCGCGCAATTGCTCTGGCCGCTTATCCGGCGTTGAGTTCGAGCCGGTGGCTCAGCACTGCCAGTAGCAGCGCCGCGCCCGCCGCCACCCACAACCCACCGAGCCCGAGCAGGGGCCACAGCGCCGCGCCCGCCACTGCGCCGCAAACCATCGCCAGCCACAGCGCCAGGAACGGCACAAAGGCCCAGCGGCGGCGCCCGGTCAGCGCCCCGGCCAGCCGCTGCCCGACTTTGACGAGGTTGCCGGTCATGTAGGTCAGGCTGATCCGCACCTCGCCATCGGCTTCGAAGACGGTATTTTCCGCCCCCATGGCAAAGGCGGTGACAAGGAAGGCCGCCGTCAGCCAGCCGAGCGCCGCAAGCGTTGCCGCCAGTGCCAGCACCGCCGCCAGCAGCACAAGCACCGCCGGCCGGTGCCAGCGCGCCGCAGCCCGGCCGATCAGGCTGCCCGCCATCACGCCGGTGACGAACAACAGGATCAGCGCGGCGGCGAGCGTGGCATGGCCGCCGCTGGTCATTACGCCCACCCCCAGACGGGTGGAATTGCCGCTCATGAACGACAGGAAAAAGCCCCCCGTTGCAATGAAGCCGGTCGCATCGACAAAACCGGCAAGCCCGGCAAGGCCGCTGGCGAGGCGCTGGTTATGGCGATCAAGATCGTGCATCGCGACAGCCTTACCGGCTATCCGCTGAAAATCCGAGCCAGCTTGTCCATCCCGCACCAATAGATGTCGTCGTTCCAGCCGGGTGACGGGAAAACCACTCCCTGCATCAGCCCGCCGAGCCGGACGCGGCCGCGTTCGGCTCCAGTGGCGATGTCGAGGGTCACCAGCCATTCGCCGCCGCGGCCATGGTCGTTGGTGACGATCGTGCCGGTGGCGGGGAACAGCAGCATATGGCTGGCGCAGCCGATGTCGCGGCGGCACCAAAGCGGTTTCAGATCGAACCCGAATGCCTGCAGCACGCGGTTGGCGCTGTCATAGGCGATGACGATGCGGCGGTCGGTGTCGACCAGCGGCGGATTGGTGATGCTGCCGCCGGGCAGGCCGCTGACCGTGACGCCGGCATGGTCGGCCGCGTCAGCGAGCGCGACCCGCAACAGACGGTTGGCACTTGGCAGCACGCCCGCCCGGGTCATGCTGGTACGGTAGCGATGCGCGCCATTGTCCATGAACCAGGCGTGGCCGCCGGCGATGACGGCATCCCAACCAAAGCTCGTGCCGCTGTCACGCCGATAGGCCCAATGCCAGTCGGGATCGACCTGCAACGCCCCGTCATGCCACGTCACCCGCCGGATCGTGTCGACACCGACGACATAGACGGTGTCACCATCGGCGCTCAACCGCGCCACCGATGCATCGGGCAGGGTGACGGCTGCCACCTCGCACAGTCGTTCCGGATCGATCAGGGTCAACCGCGCCGGCTGGGTTTCGGACAGGTTCTTGGTGGCGATCAGGCCACAGGCGAGGATGACGAAGCTGTTCCACGGCGCGTCGACCGGCAGTTGCAACCGACCCTTGATGCGGCAATCGCGATCGAGCCGGTGCAACCAGCGGCCATAGACGACATACAGGTCGCCATTGGGGTGCAACGCCATGCCGCCCGGCCACATCGGCCCGCCCGGCAGGCGCGGCGAGGCCTGCTGCGTCTTGAGGGTGATCGGGTCGATGCGTTCGACCCGCGCGGTTGTCGGCAGGCCGAAACGGGCCCGCAGCGCGCTGTGGGTGAGCAGGAAAACCTCTCCCGGCGCGCCGAGGATCGTCATCGTCGACAACAGGGTGCGGCGCACCGTGGCACGCAGCGCGCCGGTTGGCGGCTGGCCACTGGCGATTTGCAGCCGTGCCGGCCCGCCATCTTCGGCCGGCCAGGGGCTGGACACGCCGGTCACCCGCGCTGGCGTCGCCGCCGTCGGAACGCCACCACCCCGCCGATCACAAGCCCGATCCCGCCGGCCACCCAGGCGCCAAGCGCCCGCAGTTGCGGATAGAGGCGATCGCGTTTGCCGTTCTCCTCCACCTGTTTCATGCTGGTATAGCCCGGTGGCATGGCGAGTACGCGGTCGCGCGCGGCATAGGCTGCATAATCGGCCTGCATCGCCCGGAACCGCGCTGGCTCTGCGGCGGCGAGGTCGCGGGTTTCGCCGGGGTCGGCGACGATATTATACAGCGCCCAGCGACCATCGCCATAAGGTGGCAGGTTCCTGACCAGCTTCCAGTCGCCCTTCCACAACACGGCATTGCCCGCCAATTCATAGCCGATCGCTTCATCAGCGGGGTGAACCGCAGCGGCGCCGGTCAGCATCGGGGACAGGTCGCGCCCGGACATCGCGCTGGCTGGCGCCGTTACACCGGCCAGTGCCAGCAGCGTCGGCGCGATATCGGTGACATGGGCAAAGCCGCGCGCGATCCCGCCTTGCGGCAAAGCGGCGTTGCCCGGCCAGGCGATGATCAGCGGCACCCGCACCCCGCCTTCGCTGGCGGAGAATTTGTAGCCGCGGAACGGTGCTGCCAAGGCGCTGGCAAAGCCGGTGCCGACGGCGGTGAAGCTGCCCGGCCGGCCCTGCTGGTCGGGGCGGGTGTCGTAATAATGATTGACCGCCCAGTTGTTGAACGCGCCGACCATCGGGTCGATGGCTTCGGGGCCATTGTCGGACAGGAAGACAAAGACGGTATTGTCATACGCGCCGGTCGCCTTGAGATGCGTGACCAGGCGCCCGATCTCGCGGTCCATCGCGGTTGCCATGCCGCCATAGGCCGCCATGGCATGGGCACGCTGGGCTTTTTCGGCCGGGCTGAGCGCGTTCCAGTCGCCGGTCGTGGCCATGGTGACCATCGCGACATCGGCGGGCACCATGGCCTTGGCGATCGCGCCGGCGCGGCGGCTGTCACGCAGCGCGGTCCAGCCGGCGGCATAGCGGCCCTTGTAGGCGGCGATATCGGCATCGGGCGCCTGTACCGGGATATGGTTGGCGAGGAAGTTGATGCTGGCGAGGAAGGGTTTGCCGCTTGCCCGCCCGGCATCGACATATTCGATGGTCTTGTCGACGATGAAGCGCGACGAATAGAAATTTTTCGGTAGCGTCGCCGGCTTGCCATCCTCGGTCCAGGCGGCTTTTTCATAAAGCAGCAGATTGGCTTTCTGTTCGAAATTGTCGGCGCCCGACTGGCCCAGTGCAAAGGCGTGGTCATAGCCCTTGCCGGTCGGCAAATTGGCCGGGCGGTTGCCGAGATGCCATTTGCCGGTCTGGTAGGTGCGATAACCGGCGGCGCGCAGGCGATCGGCAATGGTGACGACGCCCGCGTCGAGTTCGGCGGCATAGCCGGGTTTGCCCTGATGCGCCGGCGGCATGGTTTCCGGCATGTTGCCAAGGCCGATGCGATGGTTGGGCAGGCCGGTCTGTAACATGGCGCGCGTCGGGGCGCACGATCCGGCGACGTGAAAATTGGCGAAACGGGTGCCGCGTGCCGCCAGCGCGTCGATATTGGGCGTCGCGATTTCGCCGCCAAAGGCGCCGACATCGGTGAAGCTCCAGTCATCGGCGAGCAGGATGACGATATTGGGGCGGGCGGGGGCGGCAGTGTGGGCAGAGCCGGGGACGGCGGCAGTTGCAGGCAGCAGCGGGATCGCCCCCGGCGTGGCAGGCGTGAAGGCGGTGGCGAGGAGCAGCGAGGCGGCGAGGAGAAGCTTCCGCCCTCTGCGCAAATCGGAAGAAGTGGAGCGTTGCACCCTCATGCCGCTTGCAAGGGCGCGAGGCAGCCGGTGCGCGCCAGCAGCGGCTCCAGCCCGGCGCGGGCGTCCGCCGGCAGCGCGGCAAAACGTGCCCGCAGGTCGGCGAGGCATTTCGCCTGATATTTGAAGGTCCCCTGCGTATAGTCATGCCCCAGCGCGGTAAAGCGGAAGGTCTCGGCCCCGGCGGCGAGCGCTGTGGCATTGGCGATAAGGAAGGGGAAATACAGCGCACCGATGATGCCAAGCAGCGCCTCGACGACCGGTGCCGGCGGGGCATCGGGGGCGTCCCATTCGCCATCGATGCCCGACATGTCGTCGATGTGGAGCAGCCAGCGCAGCACATAGGGATAATCACGGCGCAGCATCGCCTCCGGCGTCGGATCGACCCCGAGTTGCGAGATCTGGCCATAAAGTCCGAATTCGGCGAGCGAAGGCCGCGACCCGAACAGGCAATGCCGATCGGTGACATGGGCTTCGAGCGCCGCCAGCACCGCACGAGTCGAGGCTTCGATCAGGGGAAAATTCGCCTCGGTGCAGCCGACGATGCCCATGCGGCCAACCTGGCGCTGGCGGAACATCTCGGCGGCGGCCTGTGATTTGCCGATGCCGCCACCCTTCATCTGGTCGAAGGCCAGCCAGCGGCTCATCTGCACCTGGTCGACCTCGCGCAGCCAGCGATAGCCGAACATCGCCTTGGTCAGCCATTCGTCGCCGAAATCCTCGATCAGATGGGCGAGAAAGGCCTGCGCCGGATCAGGCGGCACGATGCCGCGATCGGCATGGCGTGCCTCGAGATCATAGATCAGCGGGGTCGAATCATTGGCAAAGCTGCCATCGGGATATTCGAGGATGGGGATGACCGGGGCCTTGACCTTGCCCGCCGTCGCCGCGAGCGCGCCGCCGCCATGCGCCCAGATGTGCGGCAGCCGGCGATAGCGCAGCACGGCGCGCAACTTCATCGAATAGGGCGAACCGAGCGCGCCATAGATGGTGTAATGGCCAGTCATCGAAAGCCCCCGTTTGCCATGGCAAAGATTACAGCAGTTTCTTCTGCGTGATGGTGGTGCTGCCGGCGGGCAGGGTCAAGATCATGCCGTCTTCGCCGACCGTGATCGGCCCGGTGAAGTGTTTCGCCGCATCCCCAAGGAAGGCCGGATAGGCAAAGGCGAACGGCAGCGGCGGCACCAGATGGTTGAGCAGCAACTGCTTCACCCCGGCCGCCTTTGCCGCATCGGCGGCCTGTTCGGGGCTGGTGTGGTAATTGACGATGTCGCGGGTGATCTGCGCGGTATTGGCGATGCCCTTGGCGACAAGTGCGTCAGTGAGCAGCCCGACCATCTTGGGTTGCAGGGCTTCGTGCACCAGCACATCGGCGCCGCGCGCCGCGGCAACAAGGGCCGGCGACGGCGCGGTATCGCCGCTCAGCACCACCGAGCGGCCCTTGTAATCGAAACGATAGCCGACGGCTGGCTGCACCGGGCCATGATCGACGGCAAAGGCCGTGATCCTGACCCCGCCATCATCGACGATCACCACCGGCGCTGCGCCGATGGCAAAGGGCCGCGCCGCAGCGCCGGCGCCACCGGGCGGCATGATCGCCGGTCCATGATGCGCGACGCGATAGCCGTTATCGAGCGCGTAGGCCATTTTGAAGCCGGCGACGACCTGTTCGACTCCGGATGGGCCGTGCACCGGCAGCGGCGCCATATTGGGCTTGCCCGACCAGCGCATCAGCAGCATCGGCCCCATGCCGTCGATATGATCCGAATGGAAATGGGTGAGCAGCAACGCCTCTACCCGCCCGGTCGGCATGCCCATCAGGGTCAGGTTGCGCGCGCCGCCTTCGCCGGCATCGACAACGAATAACCGTTTGCCGGCGATGACCAGCGTGCATGGCCCGGCCCGGCTCGGGTCGGGCAGGGGTGATCCGGTGCCGCACAGCACGACATGGAGGCCATCGGGCAGGCCGTGCGTGGCATCGCGGCCAACGCGATCAGCGACCACCCGCGTCAGCAGGGCGGTAGCGATCTGCGGCTGGAACAGCTTGAAACCGCCGATGCCGAGCCCGGCGAGCCCGAGCGTGACGAGCGCGACCTTGCTGGTTGTGCGCATCTGTGCCCTCCATCTCCGCCGCTGCAATTCACGGCTTGTGGGCAGCATAGCCACGGATGTGGCATTGGCAATGTCGAAATATTGCATCAAACGGCGAAACTGCTGGACTGTCGGCCAGCGAGCCCCGACAATATGCTGACAAGGGGAGACGGATCGTGAAGACTATCATGCGCGGCATCATCGGGCTGGTCGGCCTGTTCAACATCAGCATCGGCCTGTTGTTTCTGCTGCAGCCGGCCAAGCTGGGCGCTGCCTTCTTCCTGTCACCACTGACGACGCAGGGCCTGGCGACGCTGCGGGCGGATTTCCCCGGCTTTTTCATCGGTGCCTCGGTGTTTGCGCTATGTGGTGCCTGGCGCGCCGACGCGCGGCCGTTGCTGGTGCCGCTGGTCATGCTCGGCCTGGCGCTGTTCGGGCGCTTCGTCAGCCTGGCGCTCGATGGCGTCGGCCCCGCAGCGATCCAGCCGATGGTCGTTGAAGCGGTGATGCTCACGCTGCTGCTCATCGCCCGGCGCAGCTTTGCCGGCGCCCGCGCATGAAGACCTTCGGCAAGGTCCTGCTCGGCACCACTGCGGCGCTGGTCATCGGCGTTGTCGCGTCGCGTGACTATATAAAGCTGCACGCCCCCGGCTGGCTGGCCGGGCCGACGGCGCCCAACCGCCCCGTCGCCTGGGCGCAAGGCCCGGCGGTGGCGCCGCAGGGCCAGCGCCCGCCCAACATCATCCTGATCATGGCTGATGATCTCGGCTACAACGACATCAGCCTGACCGGCACCGGCGCCGCCGGCATCGCTACGCCCAATATCGATGCCATCGGCCGCGAGGGCGTCACCTTCACCAACGGCTATGCCGGCAATGCCACCTGCGCACCATCACGCGCCGCGCTGATGACCGGGCGTTATGCGACGCGCTTCGGCTATGAATTCACCCCCACCGATACCAAGGTGCCGGGCTGGTTCCCGACCAGCCTGTTCCGGCCCGATGCCATGTTCGCGCGCAACATCGCGCACACCGAGAGCGATTGGGAACACAAGCCGATCTTCGACGACGCTGCTGCGGCACGCGCCGCACCGCCGGGCGCCAAGGGCGTGCCCGCTGCCGAGATCACCGTTGCCGAACAGCTCAAGAGCCGTGGCTATCACAACATCCACCTCGGCAAATGGCATCTGGGTGAAGCCAAGGGCATGCGCCCCGAGGACCAGGGCTTTGATGAATCGCTCGGTTTCATCATTGGCGGGCAGATGTTCCTGCCGGAAAACGATCCGAACGTGGTCAATTCAAAGCAGAGTTTCGACCCGATCGACAAATTCCTGTGGGCCAATTTGCCTTATAGCGTGCAGTTCAACGGTTCTGCGCGCTTTGCCCCCGATCGCTACATGACCGATTATCTGACCGACCAGGCGCTGGCCGGCATCCGGGCCAACCGCAACCGGCCGTTCTTCATGTATCTCGCCTATAATGCTCCGCACACACCGCTGCAGGCGCTCAAGGCGGATTATGATGCGCTGCCGCAGATTAAGGACCACCGCCTGCGGGTCTATGCCGCGATGATCCGCGCGCTCGACCGCGGCGTCGGCAAGGTCATGGCCGAACTGAAGGCGCAGGGCCTTGATGACAATACGCTGGTGATCTTTTCCTCCGACAATGGCGGCGCGCATTACATTGGCCTGCCCGAGGTAAACCGCCCCTATCGCGGCTGGAAGGCGACTTTTTACGAAGGCGGCACGCATGTGCCCTTCATGATGCGCTGGCCGGCGCAGATCGCCGCTGGCAGCCGCTATGACCCGATGATCAGTCATTTCGACATCTTCGCCACCGCCAGCGCGGCGAGCGGCGCGGCCTTGCCGCGCGACCGGCCGATCGATGGGGTCGATGTGCTGCCCTTCGTCAAGGGCGCTGCCGGCGTGCCGCACCAGGCGCTGTTCTGGCGCAGCGGCAACTATCGTGTCGTGCGTGATGGCGACTGGAAGCTGCAATCGCTTGATCTGCCGCGCGAGGACCGACTTTTCGATCTGAAGACCGATCCGACCGAGCGCCGTGATGTGGCAGCGGCCAACCCCGCCATCGTTGCAAGCCTCAGGGCGCGTTTGGCGGCGCATGATGCTACCCAGCAGCCGGCAGCGTGGGATTCGCTGGTCAGGGCGCCGATCGCCATCGACCGGCCGCTCGGCACCCGGCCGGTGAAGGGGGAGTCATATGTCTATTGGGCGAATTGATCAGGGAGCGTAAGAACGCCGCATGACTGCCTATGATACTCCACACTCAAGTGATGGCCGTCGCCGCCGTTCCGAACAAAGCCGTGATCGTATCGTCGATGCGGTGATGGCGCTGGTTGCCGAGGGCCATGTCACCCCGTCGGCCGAAAATGTGGCGGCGCGTGCCGGAGTCGGACTGCGCAGCGTGTTCCGGCATTTCAAGGACATGGAAAGCCTGTACGCTGAAATATGGCTGCGCAATGTGCGGGTCTACGCGGCGGCACTACTGCCTTACGTCAGCGCTGACTGGCGCGGCAAGCTTGACGAAATGATCGAGCGGCGGGCCGGAGTCTACGAACAGTTGCTGCCCTTCAAGCGCGCCGGAGATGTGCATATCCACAAATCGCCGACCCTAGCAGTCAACCAAAAGGCGGTGTCCCGAGTGCTTCGCGAGCGGTTGGCACAGACTTTGCCGGCGGCGATTGTCGGCAAACCCCTGGTTTTTGAAGCGATAAACATGCTGCTCAGCTTTGAATGCTGGCAGCTCCTGCGGCTTGAACAACAACTCGATCCCGCCATGGCGCGGCAGTTGATAGGCAATCAGATCAGTCTGATTACCGCAGCGGCCTGATCGCGGGCATGGCACGACGGCCTGCCGCCATCGGCTCGCGGGAAATCGCATCTGGCGGCGTAGTTTTGTGACAAATACGTAATATTTGAGCGAAACGGACTTTTTTTGTTGCGCTGCACTATACAAGCCGGGTCGCGCCTGCCCATAAATACGTACTGTCTGGAATGTGTCCCGCCCCGGTTCCGGGATGAGAGGCGCAGCAAGGCAGAGGGAGAGGAACATTCAACCCCAAGACAGGGAAAATGTTCCATGCGCACTTTCATCGCCCATACCCTAGCCAGTGCTGCGGCACTGACCGCCTTTGCCGCCGCCGTTCCGGCGTTTGCCGCCGATGAGCCCAAGCCGGCGCTCACCGTGTCGGGTTCGGTTGCCCTGGTTTCCGACTATCGTTTCCGTGGCGTGTCGCAGTCCAACAACGGCCTCGCCGTGCAGGGCGGCCTGACACTCAACCATGAATCGGGTGCTTATGGCGGCTTCTGGGCCTCCAACCTTGCCGGCTGGGGCACGTTCGGCGGCCCGAACCTCGAGCTCGACCTGTTCGCCGGCTACAAGCTGCCAGTCGGCGCCGGCACGCTCGATGTCGGCGGCACCTTCTATCAATATCCGGGTGGCGCCACCCTGACGTCATTCTTCGAGCCCTATGCCAAGCTGAGCGGCACCGCCGGCCCGGTCGCGCTGACCGCCGGGGTCGCCTATGCTTGGAGTCAATCGGCGCTGGGCAATTGGTCGAACCACCCGGACAGCGTTGCGGGTGACAAGGAAGACAATCTGTATGTCTGGGGCGATGCCGCCTTCGGCGTCAAGGATACGCCGCTGACGCTGAAGGCGCACCTTGGCTATTCCGACGGCAACCCCGGCCTTGGTCCCAATGGCACCTCGGTTGCGCCGACGGGTTCCTATTTCGACTGGCTGGTCGGTGCGGATTTCATTGTCGGCCCCGTCACCTTGGGTGTTGCCTATGTCGATACCGACATCAGCAAGACCAGCGTGGAATTCTTGCGCTTGCAGCCGAATTTTTCCAAGTTCCAGGTGCCCGGTGGCGATCCGATCTCTGACGCCAAGGTGGTATTCTCGGTCACCGCCGCCTTCTGAGCGAACAGCATGAAGGGGGGCCGCAGTCGTTGCTGTGGCCCCCTTTTCAGAAGATGCCGGTCAGAAGAAATCGGCGCGCGGGCGACCTTCGGGATCATAGACCGGTTGCTTGGCGGTGACGGCATATTTGTGGCTCACGGCGCTGGTGATGCCATGGCCCTGAATATGGCCGAGCATGCCGCGATAGGCCGGCCCCGCCAGATGCGCCGCCAGTGCCTCGGTGGAGGTCCATTCCTCGAACACATGCACCCGCGCCGGATCATGCGGATCGGCGCACCAGGAATAGGCCAGGCACCCCGGCTGGGCGAGCGCCGCATCGATATGCGGTTTGCTGCCGCTCAGCGCGGCGGCGCGCTGCGCGGGGTCGAGATCGACAACGGCGGCAACGACGATGGTCATTCTGGGTCCTTTCAATGTTCGATTGCGATGGCGAACACGCGCCGCGCGAACAGCCACTGGCCGTCGCGGCGCACGAAGCTGTCGTCATAGGTGCCGGCAACGCGGCGGATATCGCCCTCGGTAGTGCGCAGCACTTCATGCGTCTGGCAGCGCGCGCTGGCGGTATCGCCGACAATGCTGACCGGCCCCAGCGCAGTGACGAAGCTGACTGCGTCGAACTGTGCCATCGCGCCTTGCCATAAGGCCACGATTGCATCGCGGCCGGTCACTTCATGGCCCATCAGCGACCAAGTCGCATCGGGGGCCCAGGTCGCGCCCCACGCCGCAGCATCCCGGCGGCTGACGGCGTCGCCATAGGCGGCAACAAGATCGGCAATGGCGGCGCGGTCGGTGAGTTTCTGGATCATGTTCCCTTGGTCGCGTGCCGACGCGTTGCCGACAACTGGCACTTTTGTATGCCCCTTGCGGTTAAGGCGCTGGCCATTTCGGTGTTTGCACCTTAACCTCCTGCGCTTCCTGAGTGGGGAGCGCTTTGCCTT
Organism: uncultured Alphaproteobacteria bacterium; assembly: GCA_903939555.1. Lineage (GTDB taxonomy): Bacteria > Pseudomonadota > Alphaproteobacteria > Sphingomonadales > Sphingomonadaceae > Sandarakinorhabdus. The sequence goes on from CAJAHV010000131.1 coordinate 15,950, forward strand.
GAACGACCCGATTGTAGGTATCATCATGGGATCGTCGTCCGATTGGTCGACGATGAGCCAGGCTGCGGAAACGCTGGCAACGCTGGGAGTGGCGCATGAAACCCGTATCGTCAGCGCCCACCGCACCCCAGACCGGTTGTACGATTATGCCAAGACCGCCAAGGGCCGTGGCATCCGGATCATTATCGCGGGTGCCGGCGGCGCCGCCCATCTGCCGGGCATGGTCGCGGCACTGACGCCGCTGCCGGTGCTCGGTGTGCCGATGCCGACCAGCGCGCTGGGCGGGCAGGACAGCCTTTATTCCATCGTCCAGATGCCGGCGGGGATTCCGGTCGGCACGCTTGCGATCGGCCGTGCCGGCGCGATCAACGCGGCGCTGCTGGCCGCCGCCATCTTGGCGCTCAACGATGCAGCGCTCGCCGAACGGTTGGCGCAGTGGCGGCAGGAACAAAGCGATGCCGTGGCGTTGAGCCCTGAATCGCATTTGCCGTGAAGCCGGCAGTTCGATGATCGAGCCCGGCGCCACGATCGGAATCATCGGCGGTGGCCAGCTCGGGCGGATGCTCGCGCTGGCGGCGGCGTCGATGGGCTATCGCGTCCACGTATTTGCCCCAGAAGCCGAACTGCCTGCCGGCGATGTCGCCGCGGATGTCACGCGCGCATCCTATGCTGACACGGCGGCGCTCGATGGCTTTGCCGCGGCTGTCGATGTCGTGACCTTCGAATTCGAAAATATTGATACCGCGGCCATCGCTCGGGTGGCAGCCCGGGTGCCGGTGTACCCCTCGGCGAAAAGCCTGGAAGTGGCGCAGGATCGCGTCGCCGAAAAACGCTTTGTCGAGGCGCTTGGCGGCCAGCCGGCGGCTTGGGCAGCGGTCGACAGCCTCGCCGATCTCGATGCGGCCATCGCCTTGCTGGGTTGCCCCAGCGTACTCAAGACGCGGCGGCTCGGTTATGATGGCAAGGGTCAGGCCCGCCTGACCACCCCCGGCGATGCCGCGGCGGCCTGGGCAGCAATTGGCGGTCAGCCGGCTATACTCGAGGCTTGGGTCGATTTCAGCCATGAGTTTTCGGTGCTGCTGGCGCGCGGCCAGGACGGCGAGGTGGTGACATGGGCGGTGCCGCACAACAGCCATCAGGGCGGTATCCTCGACACCAGCCGAGTGCCGGCACCACCCGAAATCGCCGTGCACTCGGCGGCGGCGACGGCGCTGGCGATCCGGGTGGCGGAGGCGCTGGAGCATGTCGGTGTGCTGACGCTGGAGTTTTTCGCCACCCCCGAGGGGCCGCGCTTCAACGAAATGGCGCCGCGAGTCCACAACAGCGGTCATTGGACGATCGAAGGCGCGCGCGCGTCGCAATTCGAAAATCACATCCGTGCCGTATGCGGCCTGCCGCTGGGCTCCACCGAATTGACCGCGCCCGAGGTGCTGATGAAAAATCTGCTCGGCGAGGATGTGCATGATTGGCAGCGCCTGCTCGCCGACCGGCGCGCCCACCTCCACCTGTACGGCAAGAGCGAGATCAAGCCCGGTCGCAAGATGGGCCATGTCACCTGGTTGTGACGGCTGACCGCCTCGTGACCAATGGTCGCGCGCCATGGTACCGCCCGGGCCGGCTCGGCTAAGTCACGGCATGGTCGACATACGCAACATTTCCCAGAAGCAGGCGCTGGCTTTTATTTTCGTCACCGTGCTGATCGATGCCATCGGCTTTGGTATCGTCATCCCGGTGTTTCCGCGGCTGATCATGGCGCTGACCGGGGAAACGATTGGCGGAGCAGCGCGGATCAGCGGCTGGATGATGCTGATGTATGCCAGCATCCAGTTTGTTTGTGGCCCGATCATCGGTGGCTTGTCGGATCGTTTCGGGCGGCGGCCGGTGCTGCTGGCCAGCCTGTTGGCGCTTGGCCTGGATTATCTGGTCATGGCCTTTGCGCCGGGTTTTGCCTGGCTGGTGGCGGCGCGCGCCGTGGCGGGGGTGGCGGGCGCCAGTTTTCCCACCGCCTATGCCTATATCGCCGATGTGTCGCCGCCCGATAAACGCGCCGCCAATTTCGGTGTCATCGGTATGGCTTTTGGCTTCGGCTTCATCCTCGGGCCGGCGCTGGGCGGGCTGGTCGCGCAATTCGGCGACCGCGTCCCCTTCATGGTGGCGGCGGCGCTGGCGCTGGGCAATGTCGCCTATGGCCTGCTTGTCGTGCCCGAAAGCCTGAAGCCCGAAAATCGCCGTGGCTTCGAATGGCGGCGCGCCAATCCGGTGGGGGCGCTGCTGCGGCTGAAATCGGCGCACCCGCGCGTGCTGGTGCTGGCCGCGATCATGTTGTTGTGGACGATGGGCTATCAAGCGCTTTACGCGACCTGGGCTTATTTCGGCATCGAACGCTTCGGCTGGTCCGCCGGGCAAGTGGGCGCCAGCCTCGCGGCCGTCGGCCTGTCGGGGGCGCTCGCGCAGGGTGTGCTGTCACGGCGGCTGATTCCCCGCCATGGCCCGCGCAACATCGTCATCGCCGGCGCCATTTCGGCGATCTCCGCCTATCTCATCTATGCCTTCGCGAGCCAGGGCTGGATGATGTATGTTGGCATCATCGCCGCGCTGTTGCAGCCGCTGGTGTTCCCGTCCCTGCAGGGCATGATGTCGGCTGGTGTCGCCGCATCCGAACAGGGCGAATTGCAGGGCGCGGTCAGCAGCCTGCAAAGCATCAGTTCAATCTTTGGTCCGCCCTTGATGACCGGGGCTTTGGCGTGGTTTTCCGGGCCGGCGGCACCGGTCTATTTTCCGGGGGCACCGTTCCTGCTGGGGGCGGGATTCAGCGCGCTGGCGCTGTTGGTCTTTCTGCGTGCCGGTGCGTTGCGACCGGGCGGCGAGCCGCTGCGGGCAAGTAACTGAAGCCGCTGGCCCGGCCGTTGCCCGCGTCGGGCACGGCCGGGCAACCCGTCCGGGGGCGCGAGCCTATCGCACTTCCACCGGCAGCCCCAATTGGCCAAGCTGCGGTTCCACCACCTTGCGATCGCCGACCACGACCCAGGTGAAGCGCTCGGTAGACAGCATTTGCGCTGCCGCGTTCAATTGCGCCGGGGTCAACGCCTGCAGGCGGGGCACCAGCCGGGCGTAATAATCATCGCCGCGACCATAAACGGCGTTCTTCTCGATGGCGCCGAGCAACGCAGCACCACGTTCGAAATCGCCCGGCAACGACCGTACGCTGTTGTCGACCGTGTTGTTGCGTTCGGCGGTGTCGATCGGTTTGTCGCCGGTCAATGCCTTCACATCAGCGATCATCGCCGCCATCGAATCGCCAGTGCGATCGGCCTGCACCGGCGCAGTGATCTGCATCGTCACCACGTCGCGGACATCGGTTACGCCCGAGCGCACGCCATAGGCCCAGCCCTTTTGTTCGCGGATATCGGTGTTGAGCCGTGAACTGAACAGCCCGCCCAATATGTCGTTGGCGGCCTGCAGCGCGATCGGATCGTCGCTACCCTTGATCGGCAGCACGACGCCGCCGCGGATATAGCTTTGCGGGCTACCCGGCCGGTCGACGAGGATGACCCGCGCTGCTTTGGGCGGGGTGACCGCCGGGAAGACCTTGCTGCCCTTCGCCGTCGTCGGGTCGGGCCGCCAGCTGCCGAAGCTGGTTTCGAGCTGGGCCTTCAATTCGGGCATGGTGATGTCACCGACGACAAAGATCGTGCCATTGTCAGGGCGGATCCAGCGCTTGTGCCAAGCGACGAGATCGTCGCGGGTGACGGCGGAAACCCCCGCCACCGTGCCACTGCCGGAGCCGGGCACGCCATAGGGGTGGGTCTCGCCATAGATCAGCACGGGCAGCAGGCGGCGGGTGATGCCGCCGGGGTCGGCCTCTTCCTGAGCGATGCCGGTGAGCACCTGGCCGCGCACGCGGTTGAGCTCGGCCGCATCGAAGGTCGGGCGCTGGACGATATCGGCGAACAGCGCCAGCGAGCCGCCGAGATTGGGCTTGAGCGCGTTCAGCGAGATGCGGGTACGATCGGCATCGGCCCCGGCACCAATAGCCGCACCGAGCCGTTCGCGGGTTTCGGCGATCTGCGGCCCGGTCATGCCGGCAGCGCCTTCATCGAGCAAGCCGAGGGCCAGGTTCTGGATGCCAAGCCGCGCCCGATCATCGGCGCCATAGCCGCCATCGAACGACAGCAGCAATTGCACGACCGGAATCGTCGAGCGCCGGGCAAGTTCGATCTTCATGCCATTGGCAAGCGTGGCGCGCTCCACCGGCGCGACGGCCAGTGTCGGCGAGCCGCCGAGCGGCGGCGCGGCCGCGCGCTTGACCATGACGACGGGCGCGGCCGGGGCCGGCGGTGCCGCGCTGCGCGGTGCGGCATTTTCGGCGTCGGGGCGCTTGCCGGGCAGCACGGTCAGGCGGTAGTCGCCCTTGTTCAACCATATCCGCGCTGCCGCCAGCACGCTCGCCGGGGTAGCTGCAGCATAGGCGGCGAGCTCCTTCTTGTAGAAACCAGCATCGCCGGCATAGACCGCGCCTTCGGCGAGCGCGACGGCCTTGCCACCGAAACCGCCGACGGCTTCGAGGCCGCGGATGGTGCCGGCGACGTTGCGGGTGACGACGCGCGATACTTCATCGGCGGTCGGGCCGGATGCCAGAAAATCGGCCAGCACGGCATCGATCCGCGCTTCGACGGCGGCGGGATCGGCCCCCTTGGCGACGGTGGTGCCGATTTCGGCCATGGTGATCTTTTCAAAGGCCTGGGCGCTGCCGCCGACGGCGACCGCCAGCTTCTTTTCGCGCACCAGATCATTGTACAGCCGCGATGAGCTGCCGCCGGCGAGGATCGTCATCGCGATATCGACCAGCGGTGCCGACGGATCGAGCTTGCCCGGCGCGATCCAGTTGCGGCTGAGCTGCGGCGTCGGAATCTGGTCGTACATCGTCTCGCGGCGGGTTCCGGTCCAGATTGGCACCGGCGCATCGAGGCGCTTCACCGCAGGGCCGGCGGGGATGTCGCCGAAATATTGCTCAACCAGCGAGCGCGCCTGCCTGGCATCGATATCGCCGGCGAGAACCAGTACGGCATTATTGGGACCGTAATTGCTGCGGAACCAGCCGCGTACATCGTCCATGCTGGCGGCATCGAGATCGGCCATGCTGCCGATGGTCGAATGGCGATAGGGATGGCCTTCGGGAAATTGCGCCGCCAGCTTGGCATATTCGGTCAGGCCGAGCGGATCATTGTCGCCCTGGCGCTTTTCATTCTGCACGACGCCGCGTTGCAGATCGAGCTGTGCCTGGGTGATGGCGCCGAGCATATGCCCCATGCGGTCGGATTCGAAATACAGCGCCAGCGGCAGCGCCGGCGTCGGGACATTTTCGAAATAATTGGTGCGGTCGAACCAGGTCGTGCCGTTGAGGTTGGTGGCGCCGATGCCTTCCAGCGTCTTGATATAGCTGCCCTTGTTGTTTTCGCTGCCGCCGAACATCAGATGTTCGAACAGATGCGCAAAGCCGGTGCGACCCTTGGGTTCGTCCTTCGATCCGATATGATACCAGACGCTGACCGCGACGATCGGAGCCTTGCGATCGGTATGGACGATGACCCGCAGGCCATTCTTCAGCGTGAAGCTTTCATGCGGAATATCGACAGCCTTGACCAGCGCTGCCACCGGCGCCGGGGCAGCCTGTGCGGCGATGGCGGGCGCGGCGAGCAGAACGGGGCCGGCGAGCGGCGTGGCGAGCAACAGGGCAGCGGTAATCGACAGGCGCATGAAAACTCCGAATTAAATGACGCGTTGCGAGAATGTAGCGCGATCTCTGGTCTTTCAGCAATGAACCTGAGCCGAATGACGTTGCGGCGCGTGGCGCTGCTGGCCCCATTTGTTTGTTACCGGCGGGGTTGTTTCAGCCCTGCCGGGCCGCGCGGCTGGCGAGCAGCGCGGCGATATCGGCCGCATCGAACCCGGCTTCGGCCAATATCTGCGCGCTGTGTTCGCCCAGATGCGGCGGCGCCGAAACCGGCGGGCGCTGGCCGTCGAACAGTACCGGCACGCCGGGGTAGCGCAGCGGCCCGGCCGGGGTGTCGATGCGGGTGAAGAAACCGGTTGCCACCAGATGTGGGTCGTTTTCCAGCGCGGCGAGCGGCATGACCCGGGCGCAGGGGATTTGCGCGCCTTCGAGCAGGGTGATCCATTCGGCGGTCGGCCTGGCGCGGACGAGTTCGCCGGCGATGCCGTAGATGGCGTCGATATGCGTCGTGCGCGTCGCGATGCTGGCAAAGCGCGGGTCGGCAAGATGGTCGGCGGCGCCGGCGACGGTGAAGAAACCGTGCCAATGCGCATCGGTATAAGCCATCATGCAGACATGGCCATCGGCAGTGGCGAGCGGCCGCCGCCACGGCGCCATGACGCGCGGATAACCCAGCGGCCCGAGCGGCGGATCGAAATGATGGCCGTAGAAATGTTCGACGAAATTGAAGGCCACCATGGTTTCGAACATCGGGATTTCGACAAAGCCGCCCTTGCCGGTCGTCTGCCGCCGGATGATCGCGGCGAGGATGGCAAGGCCGGCGGTCAGTCCCGATACCTTGTCGGCGATGATCGTCGGCATGTAGCGCGGGGCGCCCGTGGATTGCGCCATCAGGTCGGCAATCCCCGACATGCCCTGGATGACATCGTCATAGGCTGGCAGCCCGCCATAGGGGCCAGCCTCGCCAAAGCCGTGCAGGCCGGCAAAGACCAGATGCGGGTGGCGGGCGAGCAGCGCCTCGGGTTCCAGCCCCAGCTGGCCAAGTTTCTGCGGCCGGATCGAATGCAGCAGCACATCGGCGGTGGCGAGCAGCCGGTCGAGCGCCGTCTGGCCTGCGGCGGTTTTCAGATCGAGCACCAGCCCGCGCTTGCTGCGGTTGCTGCCAAGGAACAGCGCCGCCATGCCAGGCTCGAGGCCCGGGCCGGTCTGGCGGGTGGAATCGCCCTCGGGGGCTTCGAGCTTGATGACATCGGCACCAAGATCGGCGAGCCATTGCGCGCAATAGGGCCCGAAGATGACTGAACTTAGGTCGATGACCTTGAGACCGTGGAGCGGGAGCATGGCGAACGGGTAGCCGGTTGGCGGGGAGGGTGCAACGCAGTCGGCGGCGACAATCCCTACCCGCTCCTGCCGGGCTTCAGATACGTGCCGCGTGCCAGCGCAGATGGTCCGCGACAAAGCTCTGGATGAACCAATAGCCATGGTCATAGCCGGCATGGCGGCGCAGCGTCAGCGGGATGCTGGCGGCGGTGCAGGCGGCCTCCAGCCGTTCGGGCTGGAGCTGTTCGGCCAGGAAATTGTCGGCAAGGCCCTGATCGACGAGGAGTTCGGCGACCCGCGCGCCGACAGCGATCAGCGCGCAGGCGTCGTGCCGGGCCCAGGCGGCGGGATTGTCACCGAGATAGAGCGGCAGTGCCTTTTGCCCCCAGGGCACCTGCGTCGGCGCGACGATCGGCGCGAAGGCCGAAACGCTTTTGAACCGGTCCGGGTGGCGCAGCGCGAGGGTGAGCGCGCCATGGCCACCCATCGAATGGCCGGTGATCGACTGGCGCGCCAGGTCGGCGGGAAAATGCGCCGCGATGATGCCGGGCAGCTCGCCGATCAGCCAGCTTTCCATGCGGAAATGTGGTGCCCAAGGGCC
>CAJAHV010000132.1 GCA_903939555.1 uncultured Alphaproteobacteria bacterium
CCTTGATACTTGCGCCAGAGGTCCTTCCTCAGAAGATCAGGCGCCGATTTCCACCACCAGCATCCCGTCGGCGACCTGGTCCCCGGTGGCGACATGCACTGCCTGCACCGTGCCGGCGGCGCGGGCGGTGATGCGGTGTTCCATCTTCATGGCTTCGAGCACCAGCAGCCGTTCGCCCGCCGCGACGCTCTGCCCGGCTATGACATCGACGGCGAGCACCCGGCCCGGCATCGGCGCGTTGACGCGGCCATCGCCGGCGCCGGCCACGGCATCGCGCTGCGGCGCGCGGGTGGCGAGGCGGAAGCTTTGCCCGGCCATGCGCACATCGACCGCGCCATCGGCCATCACGACATGGCCGTTGGCCATTGTCGCGCCCAGATCGGCGCTGATTGCCGTGCCCGGCCGGCGCGTCGCGCCGATTTCGGCAATGCTGTCGAGCCCGGCGATACGCCAGCGGTCGCCACAAGGGCGCAGCGTCAGGCTGTGCAGCGTGTCGCCGTTCCACAGCCGGACATGGCGTTCCTCGGGCAGGTTGAGCCGGAAGCCGCCGCGCGCAAAGGGCGAGGCAGCAGCGGCAGTGGCATCAGCGGTTTCCGGCAGGACCAGCGCCAGCGCAGCGAGCAGCAGCGCCGCTTCGGGCACGGTCGCTGCCGGCGCCAGCGCTTCGGCATTGCGGGTGATGAAGCCGGTATCGACCTCGCCGGCGCGGAAGGCCGGGTGGTTGGCGAGCCGCGCGAGGAAGGCGCGGTTGGATTTAAGCCCTTCGACAATCGTGCCGTCGAGCGCGCCGACCAGCCGGTCGATGGCGGTGGTGCGGTCGGGACCCCAGGCGATGACCTTGGCGATCATTGGGTCGAAATCCAGCCCGATGCGGCTGCCGGTTTCGACGCCGGTATCGATGCGCACGCCTTCGCCATCTTTGTTGCCGGCGCCGCTGAACGCGACGCCGGTGCCAAACGCCAGCCGCGACAGCGTGCCGGTGGAGGGCAGGAAGCCGCTTTCGGCATCTTCGGCATAGAGCCGCGCCTCGACGGCATGGCCGGTGACGATGAGCGAATCCTGGTTGGCCGGCAGCATTTCGCCGCGCGCGACGCGCAACTGCCATTCGACGAGATCATGGCCGGTGATCGCCTCGGTGACCGGGTGCTCGACCTGGAGGCGGGTGTTCATCTCCATGAAGTAAAAGGCCGGGTCACCCTCGGTATCGACCGTGTCGAGATCGAGGATGAACTCCACCGTGCCAGCGCCTTCATAGCTGATGGCATGGGCGGCAGTGGCTGCGGCGACACCCAGGATATGGCGCAGGCGTTCCGACAGGCCGGGGGCAGGGGCTTCCTCGATGACCTTCTGGTGGCGGCGTTGCAGCGAACAATCGCGTTCGAACAGGTGGACGACATTGCCATGGCTGTCGGCAAAGACCTGCACTTCGACATGGCGCGGGCGCTGGATCAGCTTTTCGAGCATGACGCTGGCATTGCCGAAGCTGGCCTGGCCTTCGCGCTGGGCGGCCATCAGCGCGTCCTGGAAGTCCGCCGGATCATGCACGGCGCGCATGCCCTTGCCGCCGCCACCGGCGACCGCCTTGATGAGCAGCGGATAACCCATGCCTTCGGCGGCGCGCTGGAGCCGGACGAGTGACTGGTCATTGCCCTGATAGCCGGGGGTAATCGGCACGCCGGCCCTTTTCATCGCCGATTTGGCGCTGTCCTTTAGCGCCATGACGCGCATCGCGGCTTCGGGCGGGCCGACGAAGATCAACCCGGCCTTGCGCACCGCCCGGGCGAAATCGGCATTTTCGGACAG
>CAJAHV010000133.1 GCA_903939555.1 uncultured Alphaproteobacteria bacterium
GAATCGGTCATCGTCGCGGGTCAGCTTCACCCGCACCCGGCCGCCGCGTTCCAGCCGCCGCGCCGTCAACCGGGCGATGGCCAGCGTCACATCCTTTTCATAGCCACCGAGCACGCTGATCGCCCCGGCATCCTTGCCGCCATGGCCCGCATCGATGACAACCAGCGGCTTGCCGCCCGACCGCGGCCGGATGCCGGAGGCGCGCTGGCGCGGCGGCGCGGCCACCTGCCCGGCTTCGGCTGGAAGCACCGCGCCTGCATCGATGGTCGCAGCTTTTGCCAGCGCGCCTGCGTCAGCGGCTACAGCACTGGCCAGCACGGGTTCAGCCTTTGACGGCGCGCCTGCGGGCGCGGCAGCGGGCGGTATAGGCTGCGCCCGCACAGGCTGTCCCATCGGCGATGCTTGTCCCGGCTGTGCCGGCGTTACCTGTGCCGGCGTTACCTGTCCCGGCTGTGCCGGGGTCGGGAGCCGGGGCGGCGCTGACGATGGCGCTGGCGCTGGCGCTGGCGCTGGCGCGATACGCGGGCCGAACAATTGCGCTGGCAAGCTGAAATCCGCACTGGCGCGCGGCGCGGGCCGGTTTGGCGTGTCGGCCTTGTCTGGCATAACCGAAAGCGGCCGACGTCCGCGCCGCACCACATCGGCAAAATACGCCGCCGGTACGCGGCGCAGGGTGATGGTCAGGCCGGTGGCGCTGCGGCGCGCCGAAACGATTTCCAACGGTGCCGACAGGTCGATGACCAAGCGCGCCACGCCGGGCGCAAACATCGCGGCGCGCACCGCAGACACGCTGCCGGCCCCCGGCGCCGCCAACGCCGCCGGGAGCACTGCCGGCAGATCGATGACCAGCCGCTGCGGATCGGCCAGCGCAAAGGCGTGCGCCACCGCCGGCAGGCCATCGGCGACGATCGTCACCACCCCCGGCATTACCGAAAGGCCGGTCAACCGCGCTGCCAGCCCCGGCGCCGGCAGCAGCAGCAACGAAAACAGGAGCAACAGATTGCGCACGACGCAGCGATACGGGGCCGCGTCCCCCGCCGCAAGCTGCGGCGCACTACCCAACGCCGCAAGCTGCGGCGCAACACCAAACGCCGCAAGCTGCGGCGCAACGCTCACGCCCGCAAACTGCGGCGCAGCGCCCGGCCCGCCCCGGCAAGGAAATATGGCGTTCAGGCCCGCAGCACGCTGCGCCCGGCATAGCGCGCCTGGCTGCCGAGCTCTTCCTCGATACGGATGAGCTGGTTGTACTTGGCGAGCCGATCCGACCGCGCCAGCGACCCGGTCTTGATCTGGCCACAGCCACAGGCCACCGCCAGATCGGCGATGGTGGCGTCTTCGGTTTCGCCCGAGCGGTGCGACATCACCGTGCGATACGAAGCGCGGTGCGCCATGTCGACCGCCGCCAGCGTTTCCGTCAGCGTGCCGATCTGGTTGACCTTGACGAGCAGGGCATTGGCGAGACCATCCTTGATCCCCTGCCCCAGCCGCGCCGGATTGGTGACGAACAGGTCATCGCCGACCAGTTGGCAGCTACCCCCCAGCTTGTCGGTGAGCAGCTTCCAGCCGGCCATATCGTCTTCGGCCATGCCGTCCTCGATGCTCAGGATCGGGTAATCGCGGGCGAGCGCGACATAATAATCGGCCATCGCCTCGGCGGTCAGCGTCAGGTTTTCGCCGGCCAGGACGTAATGCCCATCATGATAGAATTCGGTCGCGGCGGCATCGAGCGCCAGGAACACGTCCTCCCCGGCCTTGAAGCCGGCCTTGGCGATGGCGGCCATGACGAAATCGAGCGCGGCGCGGGTGCCGCCAAGGTTCGGCGCAAAGCCGCCTTCGTCACCAACCGCGGTGTTGTGGCCACCGGCCTTCAATTCGGCCTTGAGCGTGTGGAAAATCTCGGCGCCCCAGCGCACGGCCTCGGCGATCGAGCCGGCACCGACCGGCATCACCATGAATTCCTGGAAATCGATGGGGTTGTCGGCATGGGCGCCGCCGTTGATGATGTTCATCATCGGCACCGGCAACAGGTTCGCCGACACCCCGCCGACATAGCGGTGCAACGGCAGCCCGCGCGCATCGGCGGCGGCCTTGGCAACCGCCAGACTGACCCCAAGCAAGGCATTGGCACCCAACCGCGCCTTGTTGGGCGTGCCATCGAGCGCAATCATCGCGGCGTCGATCTCGCCCTGTTCCTCGGCATCCATGCCCGACAGCGCGTCGTAGATCTCGCCATTCACCGCCGCGAC
>CAJAHV010000134.1 GCA_903939555.1 uncultured Alphaproteobacteria bacterium
CTGCAACTTTTCCCTACCACCAACGAAGGCGGCATCGTGTCGAGCGACCTTGGGGCGACGGTATCGGCGCGACTGCCGCTGGCGTCGGGCCAGCCCCAGGCCACCGGGGCGATCAAGCTGGCGGTCAACCTGCCTGCCAATGCCGCGATCATTCCCGAAAAGCCGATCTACAATGCAGTTACACCCTATGCCTTCAACGCCAATGATCTATCGACCTTCAATCATTCGACATCGGTGACGATCTATGATTCGCTCGGCAATCCGTTGGCTGCGAACATCTATTATGTGAAGACTGCGGTTCCGACTGTGGCCGACCCGACCCACAAATGGATTGCCCACGTCCTCATCGGGGCAACCGAACTGGAGGTATCCGGCACCAAGGGCATAGCCTTGACCTTCGATACCGGCGGCGTGCTGACGGCACCGACAGCGGCCTACCGGTTCGACAGCCTGCTGCCCGCCAGCGGCAGCCAGCCGATCGCGCTTTCCGTCGACCATGGCATTGCCACGACCCAGCAATCGGGCACCTTCAGCCGCGCGACAATCGAACAGGACGGCTTTACGTCCGGCCAGCTGGAAAGCGTCGCGGTGGATAGCAGCGGCACGCTGCGGGCCGCCTTTTCGAACGGCGAGGTTCAGACACTCGGCAAGGTCGCGCTCGCCATCTTCGCCAACCCGCAGGGTCTGAAGCAGACCGGCGACACCAGCTACACGGCAACCCCCGATTCCGGCCCGCCGATAACCGGCGAAGCCGGGCGCAGCGGCATCGGCTCGATCCTGTCGGGCAGTCTTGAACGCTCCAATGTCGATCTGACGCTCGAACTTGTCGGGCTGATCGCTGCACAGCGCAACTTCCAGGCCAATGCCAAGGCGATGGAGACCGATTCGACGCTGCTGCAAACCATCATCAACCTGCGCCAGTAAGCAGCGTTGAACACGGGCTTGAAGGGGGGCGTGCATGGACCGGCTGATCTACACCGCGCTGACTGGCATGACGGCACGCGGACGCGCGCAGGCGGTGACGGCGAACAATCTTGCCAACGCCGCCACCACCGGCTTCCGCCGCGAACTCGTCGCGGCGGAAGGCCGCTATTTTACCGGCAGCGCTGTCACCAGCCGCGTACAGTCGGGCGCCCCCAGCCTCGCGACGCCACACGACCCGGGCCGCGTTACCGTCACCGGCCGCAAGCTCGACATCGCCCTTGACGGCAATGCCTGGCTGGCGGTGCAGGGCCCGCTCGTCAAGGGCGCGCAGACCGAGGCCTATACCCGCCGCGGCGACCTGCAGGTCAGCGCTAGCGGCGTGCTGCAAAATGGCGATGGCCGCGCCGTGCTCGGCCCGAATGGCACGCCCGTCACCGTGCCGGCAGGCAGCGACCTCGAAATCGCCGCCGATGGCACGCTGTTGGCGCGGGCGGGTGACATCAGCACACCCATCGGTCGCCTCAAGCTGGTCGACGGCAGCGCGCTCGGCAACCTCGACAAGGACAGCAACGGGCTGTTCACAAAGGCCGACCCGCTGCCTTTCGATGCGACGGCGCGGTTGACCGGCGGCGCGCTTGAGGCGGCCAATTTGCAGACCGTGGACGCGCTCGCCGAACTGGTGGCGCAATCGCGCGGCTTCGAAGTCAACGCCCGGCTGCTCGGCATCGCCAAGGATATCGATGAACGCACCGCCCGGTTGATGGCGTTCGACCGCTGATGACCCTGCAACAACGCCACCACCGCCGCCCACACACAGAAGAAAACCAGTGACGAAAGGAGCCACCGCATGACCAGCACCCTGCAGATCGCCCGCTCCGGGCTCGATGCGCTCGACCAGCGCATGAAGACGATTTCGAACAATCTCGCCAATGTGAACACCACCGGCTTCAAGCGCGACCGCGCGGCGTTCGTGTCGATGATGTACCAGGACAGCCGTCAAGCCGGTGCAGCGTCCGGAGCGGACAGCCAATATGCCACCGGACTGGGCACCGGCACCGGGGTACGGGTCGGCGGCACCGAACGCATCCATATCCAGGGCGCGATGACCCAGACCGACAATGCCCTTGATCTTGCCATCGAAGGCGAAGGCTTTTTCGCGGTGCTGACCCCCGATGGTCGCCAGGCCTATACCCGCGACGGCTCATTCAAACTGTCGCCGACCGGTGAAGTCGTCACATCGGCGGGACTGCGGCTGGCGCAGGCGATCGTCATTCCCGATGGTGCGCAGGACATCACGATTGCTCCCGACGGCACGGTGACGGCAACCTTGCAGGGCGAAGCCGTGCCGGTAGAGGCCGGGCAGATCCAGGTGACGCGCTTTCTCAACCCTGCCGGACTGGAAGCGCGCGGCGACAATCTGTTCGGCGAAACCGCAGCGAGCGGCGTGCCGCAAACCGGGGTCGCCGGGCTGAATGGCGCCGGCAACATCCGCCAGGGCGCGCTGGAAGGATCGAACGTATCGACGGTGCAGGAACTGGTCGACATGATCGAGACGCAGCGCGCCTATGAAGTCAACGCCAAGGTCATCAAGGCAGCCGATGAAATGGCCCAATATGTCACCCAGAATGTCTGAGCTGCACGCTTTGGGGCCGGTTCTGTCGTTGGCGCTGGTGCTGCTGCCCGCCTGTGCCGACGAAGGCTTTGGCCGGGTGCCGGGGGTTGCCGCCACGTTGCCGCTGCCGCCGCCCGCCATCGTGGCCGAGGTGACCAGCGGCAGCCTGTACAATCCGGCAAATTTTACCGGGCTGGCCAGCGACCGCCGTGCCCGCCGCGTCGGCGACCTGCTGACCATCCGGCTGGTCGAGCGCACCCAGGCGCGCAAATCGGCGACCGCCGATTCCACGCGCGAAGGCAACACCAGCATCACCTTGCCCACCGTGCCGCCCTTTTCCTATGTCCCGGCCGGCCTGACGCAGGGCGGATCGACACAAGGTTTCAAGGGCAGCGGCACGGCCGCACAGGACAATCAGCTTTCCGGCGATATTACCGTCACCGTCGCCCGCGTGCTGCCTGGCGGCGTACTGATGGTCGCCGGTGAAAAACGCCTGACGCTCAACCGCGGCGAGGAACAGGTACAACTCACCGGGCTGGTCCGCATCGATGATCTCGGCCCCGACAACAGCGTGCCCTCCACGCGTGTCGCCGATGCCCGCATCCGCTATTCGGGCAGCGGCCAGATCGCGGACCCGAGCCGGCAGGGCTGGCTGGCGCGCTTCTTCGGCAAGGTCATACCGCTGTGAGGCGCCCTGCCACCGCGCTTGCTGGCATCCTCGTGATGCTGCTCGCTACGCCGGTCAGCGCCGAACGCATCAAGGATATCGCCCGTTTCGCCGGGGTGCGCGCCAATGCGCTGACCGGCTATGGCATTGTCGTC
Source organism: uncultured Alphaproteobacteria bacterium (assembly GCA_903939555.1). GTDB lineage: Bacteria > Pseudomonadota > Alphaproteobacteria > Sphingomonadales > Sphingomonadaceae > Sandarakinorhabdus. The sequence goes on from CAJAHV010000134.1 coordinate 3,359, forward strand.
GGCCTGTCGGGCAGCGGCGACGACAATTTCGAATATACCGTGCAATCGCTGAAATCCGTCGCCGCCCGGCTGGGGGTAGTGCTGCCGGCCAACATCAACCCGGGGCTGAAGAACGCCGCCGCGGTGATGCTGACCGCCGAATTGCCGCCCTTTGCCAAGCCTGGCCAGCGGCTTGACGTGACGGTATCGGCGCTCGGCAAGGCCAAGTCGTTGCGCGGCGGCACGTTGCTGCTGGCGCCGATGCAGGGTGCCGACGGCGAGCTTTATGCGCTGGCGCAGGGCAATCTGGCGGTCGGCGGCTTCGGCGCCGAAGGCAAGGATGGCTCCAAGATCGTCGTCGGCACGCCGTCATCGGGGCGGATTCCGGGCGGCGCCAGTGTCGAACGCAGTGTCCCCTCGCCTTTTGCCGGCAGTGCCGATCTGCACCTCGATCTCAATGAACAGGATTTCAGCGCGGCACGCAGCGTGACCGAAGCGATCAACGCCGCGCTCGGCGGCACCCCCGCGACGACTCTCGACGCCGCCACAATCGCCATTCGCGCGCCGGCCGATGGCGCGGCGCGCATGGCACTGGCGGCGCGGGTCGAAAGCCTCGATGTCAGCCTGGCCCCGCCGCCGGCGCGGGTGATCATAAACGCCCGCACCGGCACGGTAGTGATCGGCGGCCAAGTCCGTATCTTGCCGGTCGCGATCGCGCACGGCAATCTGACGGTGCGCATCACCGAAAACCAGCGAGCCAGCCAGCCCAGCCCGCTTGCCGGTGGTGCCACCACCGTGACCCAGCAATCGAACATCGCGGTCGATGAAGCCCCGGCACGAATGCAGATGTTCGCGCCAGGCGCCCGACTCAACGACATTGTCGACGCCGTCAACGCGCTCGGCGCGGCCCCCGGCGATCTGGTCGCCATTCTCGAAGCCCTGAAGGCGGCCGGCGCCCTGCGCGCCGAGCTGACGGTGATCTGATGCTACTCCCCACTACCCCGCGCCTGCGGACGGAGTGGCCTGGTCAGGCCGGTGCCACCCCGACCCCGGCCGATCTCGATGCCGTGGCGCAGCGTTTCGAAGCGCTGATCGCCGAAAGCCTGCTCAAGTCCGCCCGCGCCGCTGGCCTGGGGGATGACAGTCTGGGCGAAGATAGCGGCGGCGGCGGCGACCATGTCCGCGCCATGATCGACCACGCCCGCGCCGAAGCGATTGCGCGGGCGGCACCGATGGGTATCGCGCGGGTTCTCGCGGTTGAAAATGCGCGGGTACCCGCAGCCAAGACAACAGCGCAGCGGCCGGGCGAGGCGGCGAAATGACAGATCTGCTGGGGATCGGTGCTTCGGGAGTACGTGCCTATCAGGCAGCGCTGTCGGTCACTGCCGATAATGTCGCCAATGCCGATACCGAGAATTATTCGCGGCGGTCACTGACACTGATCAGTGCGCCCATCGGCGCCGGCACGATTTTTACGCGTGACGCCGGCAGCGGCGGCGGTGTTATCGCCGGCGTCGTCAGCCGCGCCTATGACCAGTTGAAAACCAATGCGGCGCGCGTTGCGGCCGGCGACCATGAACGTCTGGCGGCACGCAGCGACTGGCTGACCCGCCTGCAGGCCAGCGTGACCGGCAGCGCGCTCGACTCCCGGCTTGGCGGCTTTTTCGATGCCGGTGTCGATCTCGCGGCGGCACCGACCTCGGCTGCGGCGCGCACCATCTTCCTCGATCGCGCCGACCAGACGGCGAACAGCTTTGTCGGTCTGGGTTCCGATCTGGCCCGAATCAAGGGTGAAATCGACACGGCGGTCACGGCGACCACCACGGAAATCAACGCCATCACCGCCGGGCTTGTCCGGATCAACGACGAAATGCGCCGTACTCAGGCCGGGGGTGCCGCCGTCAATGGCCTGCTCGACAACCGCGATGCGCTGCTCGCGGCGCTGGGCGAACGCCTGCGTGTCAATGTCAGCGCCGCGGCGAACGGTACCGTGACGATCCGAGTGGGCAGCGGCAGCGACGGGCCCGTTCTGGTGCCGGACAGGGGCAACGCCGTGCGCGTCGGCGTCGACACCAGCGGCGACATCACCCAGCTTGTGCTCGATCCGACACACGGCGCGGTCAGCACGCGCTTGCCAGCCAGCGGCAGTCTGGCCGGGTTGACCGAAGCAAGGCGCGAAGTCGCCGCAACGCAGTTCGCCATCGATGCGCTGGCCACGCGCTTTGGCGATACTGTCAACGATTGGGCGCAACAGGGCAGTGACGCGCTGGGCGATGCCGGCACGCCGCTGTTTTCCACCACCATGATCGCCATCACCACCGGCGTCGCCAATGCCGGCAGCGCCGGGATCGAAACCATGCTGGCCGATGGCGCGACACCGGCACCCGATGGCTATCGCCTCGTCCGTGAAGACAGCGGCTGGACCCTGGCCCGCATCGACGGCACCGCCGGTGTCAGCGGCCCCGGCCCCTTACTGCTTGACGGGCTGACGGTACGACCCGGCGCCGGCGCCAAGACCGGTGACAATTGGCGGCTCGATCCGATCGGCGGGGCGCTGGGGCTGGCACTGCGTCCAGTCGGGCCGCAACGCCTGGCTGTCGCCGATCGCTATGTCAGTGATGCCGCTGCCGGCAACAAGGGCGATGCCCGACTGATCGCCGGCCCCGATGCCGGCGCGACCGGCTTTGCCGGCGTGCCGCCGCTGCGCATCACGGTTACCGCCTTTGCCGCCGGCAGCGGCACTGCCGAGATCAGCGATATTGCCACCGGCACCGTCGTCGCCACGGTCGCGCTCGATGGCAGCCGCATCACCGGCACCGGCTTCGGCTTCAGCCTTGTCGGCACACCGCAGGCGGGCGACAGTTTTCGCCTGCTCGCCAGCGGCGCGGGCAGCAACGACAATGGCAATGCCCGGGCGCTGGCGCAGGTGCGTGATGCCAGCGCGGCGGGCAGCACGCTGGAAACCAGCCTCGATGCCAGCCTTGCCGGCATCGCCTCGCGTCTTGCCGAAACCAACCGGCTCGCCGAAACGGCACAGGCGGTACGCGACGACAGCGCCCGCGCCCGCGATGCCGTGTCGGGGGTCGACATCAACCAAGAAGCCGCCGAACTGACCCGCCTGCAGGCCGCCTATCGCGCCAATGCCCAGGTCATCGCCGCAGCACGCGACATGCTCGACACGTTGTTCGGGATCGCCCGATGACCGCAATCAATACCCGCGCCGCCCATGCCGCTGCGGTCACCCGGCTGACCAATCTCAACCGCGCCGCCGATCAGGCCCAGGAGCAGATTTCGACCGGCAAGCGACTAACAGTGCCCGCCGACGATCCGGTTGCCTTCACCCGCGCCGCCGTTGTGCGCCGCAGTGACACCGCTGCCGCCGCCACCGGGCGCGGCATCGATGCCGCCAGCCGCCGCCTGACCGCCACCGACACCGCGCTGGCAGGCATGGTCGACATCGTCCAGCGCGCGCGCGAATTGGCCCTGCAGGGCAGCAACGCCACGCTGTCGGCAACCGATCGCGGCCTGCTGGCCACCGAAGTCAGCGAATTGCTGGCGGCAGCAACAAGCCTTGCCGAAACACGCGGCAGCGATGGCGAACGCCTGTTCGCCGGCGCAGCGGCCGGCCCCGCCTATGCACGCGATGCGCAAGGTGTGCTGCAATGGCAAGGCGCCGGCCGGGCGCCCGCTGTCATGATCGAAGGCAGCAGCATCGCCGGCGGGATCGAAGGGCCAGATGCCTTTGGCACCACCACGACAACCACCACGGGAACGCCGCCGGTCACCACCATCACCAGCCGCGACCTGTTCGCCACCCTGTCGGGGCTGGCCAGCGCGCTGACCGAGGCCGATGGCAAGAAGCGCACGACCGCGATGGCCACGGCGCTCGATGATATCGATGCCCAATTGACCCGGCAGTCGACGGCGCGGGCTACGGCCGGCGCCCGGTTGGCGCGGCTGGACAGTGAAACCGAACGCATCGCGCGCGCCAGCCTCGCTGCCCAGACCGATCTGGCCCGGCTCGAAAGCCTTGACCTGACCGAAGGCATCGCCCGGCTGCAACGTCTGTTGACCGTGGTGAAAGCCGCACAGGCAAGCTTTGTTCAGACCAGCAACCTGTCGCTCTGGGACCAGTTGCGCTGATCTGGCGCCCTGCCCCGGCAGCGAGGGCGTTGAACAATAATGCAAGTCACAGCCTAACGCCCGTTAACGCTCTCTGGCGCTAAGTACACGGGCGACGGCGCCGTAATCGGGTCTGTGACTGCAACACTGCCCGATCCGGGGCCAGGGGAGCGAACCTGACCACCCATGATCTCGGTAATAGGCCTCATTGTGTTGATCGTCATGGTGTTCGGTGGCTTTGCGTTCACCGGCGGCAGCATCGGCGCCGTGCTCCACGCGCTCCCGCACGAAATGTTGATCATTGGCGGTGCTGCCGCCGGCGCGACTCTGGTCGGCAATGATATCGCCGGTATCAAGGCGATGGGGGCCGGCTTTGGCACCATCGTCAAGGGGCCAAAATACAAGAAGGCCGATTACAGCGCCGCCATCTTCCTGACGGCGCGGTTGATGAAGATGTTCCGCAACGACGGCCCGGTCGCGGTCGAACCCCATATCGAAGACCCGAAATCATCGAGCATCTTTGCCGATTATCCGGTTTTCCAGAAGGACCCGGTGTTTCTCCACCTGCTCACCGATTCGATGCGGCTGCTCGTCGTGTCGACCGGAACGCTGTCGCCCCATGCCGTGGAAGAGGTGATCGACACAGCTATCGAGACCCATCACACCGCCGCGATGAAGCCCGTCGAGAGCCTGCAGATCATGTCGGATGCGCTGCCGGCGCTGGGCATCGTGGCGGCGGTGCTGGGCGTCATCAAGACCATGGCCTCGATTGCCGAGCCGCCGGCGGTGCTGGGGGCGATGATCGGCTCGGCACTGGTTGGCACCTTTCTTGGCGTGCTGCTCAGCTATGGCATCGTCGGGCCGTGCGCGGCCCGCCTGAAAGCGGTGCTCGAAGCTGATGGCGAAATCTATCTCGTGGTACGCCGGGTGATCGTCGCCAGCCTGAAGGGCCAGCCGCAACCTTTGGTCATCGAAGCCGCCCGCACGGCGATCAGCCCTGCCAACCAACCGTCATTTTCAGAAATCTTCGATGGCCTGCGCACCGCAAAATAGGGGCGACACATGAAACACGAGCAGAAGATAGAGCCCGAAATCATCATCATGCGGGCAAAGAAGCACCATGCCGCGCACCATGGCGGAGCCTGGAAGATTGCTTATGCCGATTTCGTCACCGCCATGATGGCCTTTTTCATGCTGATGTGGATCCTTGGTGCCACGGATGAAAACCAACGCCGTGGCATCGCCGATTATTTCACCCCGACGATCATCCAGATGAAGAACAGCGGCGGCTCCAACGGCATCATGGGTGGCCGCGCGCTCGAATCCGAAGAAGGCGTGGCGCCAAAAGCCGCGATGAACGGCCGGCGACCCGCAGCTATCACCGGCGGCGGTGGCATGCGCGCCGAAGCCAGTAAAGATGCCGCCACGCCCAAACCGGTCGATGCCAAGGTGCAGCGCGCCGACGAAGAGCAGTTGCGAGCCCTTGAAAAACGCCTTGCCGCCCGGATCGACGGCGACCCCACACTGAAGGGGCTGAAGGGCCAGATCAGGTTTGTGCGGGTGAAGGATGGCCTGCGCATCGATTTCGTCGAACGCGCCGATTTCGCCATGTTCGGCATCGGCAATGCCCGGTTCAGCCCGGCAGCGGCGGCGATGGTCAAGACAGTTGCCGCCGCCGTTGCCGAAACACCCAACCGGTTGACAGTACGCGGCCACACAGACTCGCTTCGCTATGGCACGCTCGGCGGCGCCAACAACTGGACGCTGTCGACCTTGCGCGCCGATGCCACCCGCCAGGCGCTCAGCGCCGCCGGCGTCGATGAACGACGCTTTCGCCGCATCGAAGGCGTGGCCGACACCGACCCCTACAACGCGCAGGACCACACCGACCCGCGCAACCGGCGGATAAGCGTGACGCTGCTGTATCGCGACGCTTAGCTGCACAGCGTTGCGACCGGGCGGCAGGCCAGCGCTATTTGGTGGCCAGGAGCGCCACAGTCGCCACCGACGTCAACAGGCTTGCCACGATGCCGGCAATGTCTCGGGCGACATCAAGCTTGTAGAGCGGATCGATATTCTTGGGCACGATGATCGCCGAACCAGGCGGAACAACGCCCTTCTCGGAGCGGCCCCAGCCGCGGCCAGTCAGCGGCTGTGCGCTGCCATTGGGCAGCACGACGAAAATGCGGCCCTTGTCGGCACTCGATTGGGTGCCGCCGGACGCGCGCAGATATTCACCGATCGGTTTATCCTGGACGAACTGCAACGCCCCGGGGTTCAAGACATCGCCGAGCGCCAGGACGAAATTGGGCCGCTTGGGCATGACAATGGCATCACCGCTTTCGAGCACGGTATCGAGATCGTCGCGCAGGGCGAGAACACGCGGATCGGCCTCCACCACCATGCGGCCCGGTGCTTCGACAGTGGCCAATTGCTGGATCAACTGTTGTGCCGCGATCAACCCGTCACCTGACGCGTCCTTGCGCGTCGACACGGCGAGTAGCCCATTGGTCAATTCGCGGCTGGAACGGCGCAGCCCTTCCTGTTGCAATTCCTTGACCGCGCGCCTGGTGAAAATAGCACCATAGGGATAGGCCAGCGACGACAGGCCACCGGCGCGTGCCATCAGTTGCGACAAGGTTTCACCCTTGCGGATCGAATAGAGCCCGGGGCGGTTGAATTCCCCCGTCAAGAGCACACTGCCCGGTTCGAACTGCGCTTGCCCCGCATTGAAGCGCACATCATCGCCGGCGCGCATCATCGTCTCGGTGAGCGCCGTGGGATTGCCGGCAGTCGCGATGCTTTCGTGGGCAATCGAGCTGCCGGTCGCACGGCTGACATCGAGTGTCACGTCGCCAGCCGCAGACAGCACCCCTTCGGCCACCGCCGCGAGATCGGCGGCGCTGATCGTGCCGGCGACCGGATAGGCTCCCGGGCGCCGCACAGAACCGCCGACGGAGACGGCATTTTCGAGCAGCACCGGCAAAAGTTCGGGTTCTTCCTCGAACACCGCCGGGCAGTTTGGGTTCGAACCGCGAAGCCCGACCTTGTCATCGCCCGTGCGCAGCGATTCATTGCCACGCCTGCCGGCAGTACCGACATTGCCGCCATTCGAACCGCGAAGCCCGACCTTGTCATCGCCCGTGCGCAGCGCTTCATCGCCGAACCTGCTGGCAGTACCGACATTGCCGCCAGTTGCCGCCACATCGCTCTGGCCGCCGCGTTCGACGATAAATGAATTGCGGGTGACGACATTGAAGCGCGCCGTCTGGCTGTCGCGGACCCGCGTTTCAAGCTGGTCGAGCGCGGCGCAGTCGGTCAGTGTATTGGCCTGGCCCAGCACGATGCGGCGCACCGGCGTACGGTTGATAAAATCAATCTCGTTCCGGCTGAACACATAAAGCCGGTCATCCGAACGCAGCGCCACACCCGGCCGCGTCGTGAGGGCATCGAGCAGGTTGACCGGCTCGAACACGCGGGCTGCAGTTGCCGGATCACGGCGGATCAGCACGGCCATCGGCAAATAGGTCTCGGTCTTAACATCGCCGACTTCGCCGAGCAGGTCACGCACCGTGGGCGCCGAAACCAGGGCGCGCGCGCCCGGATTGGCAACAAAGCCGCGCAGCACGACCCGGCCCGTGCTGCCGCC
>CAJAHV010000135.1 GCA_903939555.1 uncultured Alphaproteobacteria bacterium
GCCGGCGACGCGCAATACCCCGGCGCTGGCGGCGCGGGTGGCGGCAACCTTGACGCAGACGCTGGGGGCCGACCGGGTCATTGGCCTCGACCCGTCGATGGCGAGCGAGGATTACAGCGAATTCGGCCTTGCCGACCCGGCGATCCAAACGACGATCTTCTGGCTTGGCGGCGTGCCGCGGGCACGCTGGGAGGCGGCGCAAAAAGGCGGCCCGGCGATTCCGTCGCTGCACAACAGCGGTTGGGCGCCCGATCCGGCACCGACGATCGCAACCGGCGTCGAGGCGATGAGCGCGGCGGCGATGATGGTGCTGACAAAATAGGCCTTACGCCAGCCTGAGGGCAGGGACGGGCTGCGCTGAAAATACACAGGGTGACGTATACGTCACCCCCGGCTAGACTGTGACCAAACAAGCCTTGGGAGTGACCATCATGCGTGACTATCGCAAATTCTATATCGGCGGTGCCTGGGTCGATCCGATCGTGCCGGCGCAGCTCGATGTCATCAACCCCGCGACGGAAGCGGTTTGCGGCGTGATCTCGATGGGCAGTGCCAAGGATGCCGACGCGGCGGTGATGGCGGCGCGCGGGGCCTTTCCGGCGTTCAGCCAGACCAGCCGTGCCGACCGTGTCGAGCTTCTGCAGAACATCCTCGCTGAATATCAGAAGCGCTATCCTGAGATCGCTGCGGCGATCACCGAGGAAATGGGCGCCCCGGGCTGGCTGGCGCAACAGGCGCAGGCCGCCATCGGCGTCGGCCATCTGATGACCGGCATCGAAGTGCTGAAGAACTACAAGTTCGAGGAACTGCGCGGCACCACGCTGGTCACCCATGAACCCATCGGTGTCTGCGCCTTCATCACGCCGTGGAACTGGCCGATCAACCAGATCGCCTGCAAGGTCGTGCCCGCCATCGCCACCGGCTGCACGATGGTGCTCAAGCCATCTGAAATCGCGCCTTTCTCGGCAGTGCTCTGGGCCGAGGTCATGCATGCCGCCGGTGTACCCGCCGGTGTCTTCAACCTCGTCAATGGCGACGGCCCCAGCGTCGGCGCTGCACTGTCGTCGCACCCCGAAGTCGATATGGTCAGTTTTACCGGCAGCACCCGCGCCGGTATCGAAGTGGCCAAGAACGCCGCCCCCACGGTGAAGCGCGTCCACCAGGAACTCGGCGGCAAATCGCCCAACATCATTCTCGATGATGCCGACTTGGCAACCGCTGTGACTGGCGGCATCAAGTCGGTGATGATGAACAGCGGCCAGTCGTGCAACGCGCCGACCCGTATGCTGGTTCCCGCCGCCAAGATGGAAGCGGCCAAGGCGATTGCCAAGGCAGCCGCCGAAGCCACGACGGTAGGCTCGCCCGACGGCAATGCTGCCATCGGGCCGGTGGTCAGCGAGACGCAGTGGAACAAGATTCAGGGCCTCATCAAGGCCGGTATCGACGAAGGCGCCACGCTGGTTTCGGGTGGTCTTGGCCGGCCGGAAGGGCTGGAGACCGGCTATTATGTCAAGCCGACGGTCTTTGCCGATGTGAACAACAGCATGACCATCGCCCGCGAGGAAATCTTCGGCCCGGTGCTCGCGATGCTGCCCTATGACAGCGAGGAACAGGCGATCGCCATCGGCAATGATACCGTCTACGGCCTGGCCGCCTATGTACAGGGTGAACCGGAACATGCCCGCAAGGTGGCGCGCCATCTGCGTGCCGGTCAGGTCAACATCAACAGCGCCGCTGGTGACATGATGGCGCCGTTCGGTGGCTACAAACAATCGGGCAATGGCCGTGAGTGGGGCGATTTCGCCTTCCATGATTTCCTTGAAGTCAAGGCGATCATCGGTTGGGGCGCCGAAGCGGCCGAGTGATCGCCACCCTCTCCCTTGCGGGAGAGGGCGGGAGGCGGCGAAGCCGGCCCGTGGTGAGGGGGCTTGCGGCGTATGGAACCCCTCACCCCGCCGCGCCGGGCGCGCGTCGCCTTCTCCGGCATGGGGAGAGGGGAAGGGAAGCCAGATGACCATTCATACCAAGATCTGCGACCTGCTCGGTGTCGAGCACCCGATCCTCCTCGCCGGCATGGGCGGGGTTTCCTATGCTGAAGTTTGCGCCGCAGTCAGCGCGGCGGGTGGCTTCGGCTCGCTCGGCATGGCTGGCGTTTCGCCGCGCGGCATCGCTGACCAGATGGCACGGGTGAAGGATCTGACCGACAAGCCGTTCGGCGTCGACCTGCTGACAGCCCAACCCGAATCGCTCACGGCCAGCGTCGATGTCATCATCAAGGGCGGCGCCAAGGCCTTCATCGCCGGCCTGGGCGTGCCGGTCGCCATCGTTACCGAGCTGAAACAGGCCGGCGTCATCGTCATGTGCATGGCCGGCAATGTCCGCCACGCCATCAAGGCGGTCGAAGCCGGCTGCGATGTGGTGATTGCGCAGGGGACAGAAGCCGGCGGCCATACCGGCTCGGTCGCCTCGGTGGCGCTGTGGCCGCAGTGCGTTGACGCGGTGCCGGTGCCGGTAATCGCTGCCGGCGGGCTGTTCGATGGCCGCGGCCTGGCTGCTGCGCTGGCCTTCGGCTGCGCCGGGGTCTGGATGGGCACGCGCTTCATCGCTTCGCTTGAAGCCCATGCCGGCCAACCCTATAAGGATGCCATCGTCAAGATGAGCGAGAGCGATACGGTGATCAGCAAGGTGTTCACTGGCAAGACACTGCGCGCCATCGCCAATGAATCGACCCGCGGTTTCGAAGGCAAGGAAGCCAAGCCCTTTGCCGCGCAGGTGATGGAATCAGCCCAGCTTAACCGATTGGGGCCGATCGCCGGGGTGATCGACAATGTCGATCCGTCCTTCCAGTGCCTTGCCGCCGGGCAGGGCGGCGGTGCCATCCGCGACATCTTGCCTGCCGGCGAAATCGTTCACCGCTTGATGGCAGAGGCCGAAGCGACGCTGCGGCAGTTGCGGACTTTCGGGTGAAGCGCCTGCTGCTCATCTCCGCGCTGCTTTCGGCACCGGCGCTGGCGACCGATGGCCCGGTGTTCATGAGCTTCGGCAGCCATTCGGCCGTCGAAGCCGATATCATGATCCCCAAAGGCATGGTTCTGCGCCACGTCTATGATGTGACGGCAGCGAGCCCAGGCAAGCGCAATCCCGGTTTCGAAACGGCGGCCCGCTTCATCAACAGCCATGTCGGCAATGGCATGGCGGCACGCGATGTGTCGGTGGCGATTGTCGTGCATGGTCCGGCCATCGCCGAACTGACCCGCGCGCCGGCCTATGCCGCGCGCCTTGGCGGTACTGCCAACGCCAGCGAAGCCATGGTCGTCGAAATGCTCGGCAAAGGTGTGCGCTTCATCGTCTGTGGTCAGGCAGCCAATGCGATGGGCGTGAAGAAGGTTGACCTGCTGCCCGGGGTGGAATTGGCAATATCTGCCAGCAGCGCGCACGCTGTCCTGCAGGCGCAGGGCTATTCGATCAATCCGTTCTGATCAGCGTTTCAGGCTGGGCGCTATCTGCGCGGCTTCGGACCCCGTTGTGTCGGGGCCCGGTACACCCGAATCGACGTCACCACCCGCAGCGCGGTGAATGGCGCGCCTGATGCGCGGGTAGGTGCCGCAACGGCACAAGTTGGTGATTATCGTGTCGATGTCAGTATCGCTCGGCTTCGGGTTGTCCTTCAACAGAGCCGCCGCCGCCATGATCATGCCCGATTGGCAATAGCCGCATTGCGGCACCTGTTCGGCAATCCAGGCCTGTTGCAACGGGTGGCTGCGATCGTCGCTCAGGCCTTCGATGGTGGTGACGAGCGTACCTTCAAGGCTGCCGATCGTCACTTGGCATGAACGCTGCGCCTTGCCATCGACATGGACGGTGCAGGCACCACAGAGCCCGGCGCCGCAGCCGTATTTGGTGCCGGTCAGATTGGCAGCGTCACGCAAGGCCCATAGCAATGGTGTTTCGGGTGGCATCTTGAAATGCACGGCATTGCCGTTGACAGTGAATTTGGTCATGGCCTGATACTTAGCCGAAGGGGAGCATCGATGGAACTCACAACAATCGATTATCGCGTCGATGGTGCGATTGCGCGAGTGACGCTCAATCGTCCGGACGAACTCAACACGATGAACAAGGCATTCTGGACCGAGATCATCACGGTTTTCCAGGCGATCGACGCCGATCCGCGAATCCGTGTCGTCATTATAGCCTCGACCGGCAAGCATTTCACCGCGGGGCTGGACCTTGGCTGGGCGGCGTCGGCCGGCACCAATGTTGCCGCCGATCCGGGCCGGGCACGCGAGGCCTTCCGGCGCCATGTCCGCGAGATGCAGGAAAGCTTTTGCATCATCGACCGTTGCCGCGTGCCGGTGATCGCGGTCGTGCAGGGTGCCTGCATCGGCGGCGGGGTCGACATGGTAACCGCGTGCGACATCCGCATTGCCACTGAAAATGCCTATTTCACTATCCAGGAAGTCAATATCGCCATTGTCGCCGACGTCGGCACGTTGCAGCGAATTCCCTATCTGCTGCCGCAGGGGCTCGTGCGCGAACTGGCCTATACCGGGCGCAAGTTCGCTGCCGCCGAAGCGCGTGGGTATGGATTCGTCAACGCGGTCGAGAAGGACCATGACGCCGCCTTGGCCGCCGCCGATGCCATGGCGCGGCAGATTGCCGCCAAATCGCCTCTGGTGGTGACCGGGATCAAGCAGGTCCTCAACGTCGGGCGTGACCAGACCATCGAGCAAGGGCTGGAATATGTTGCGGTCTGGAACGCCGGCATGCTGCAGGGTGGCGACGTGGCCACGGCGGTCAAGGCGCAGATGGCGCGGGAGACGGCTGTTTTTGATGATCTGCAAGCCTGAAATTCCGGGGATAATAACACCCGCGACACATCACCCGCTTGCCGATCACGCAGCATCGCGTCATAGGGCGTTCATTCTTTGCCGGGGTTGAGTCTCCGACGTTTTTGTCATGGGGCCATGATGCGCAAGATAGAGCGCCTGATTTTGTCGATACTCATCGGTTTCGGGCCGTTGCCGGCGCTGGCGCAGGATGCGCCAGCGGCTGCACCGGTTCCGGCCGTTACAACTGCGGCGGTGCCGTCTGGCTCTCCGGAGTATGTCAAGGCCGAACCCGGTATCGGGCAGCCAAGCGGTGGCTATTCACTGCAGACCCCGATGACCAGTATCGCTCGCGAAGCCCAGCACATGACCGACAATGTGCTCAACCCGCTGATGGCGGCAACGGCGGTCTTCGTGCTGCTCCTGCTGTTGTGGACGGTGTTTCGCTATCGCGCTGCCGCCAATCCCGTGGCATCGAAGACCAGCCATAACACGGTGGTAGAAGTTGTCTGGACAGTGGTGCCGGTGCTGATCCTCGTCTGGATCGCGGTGCCGTCGTTCCGCCTGCTCGCCAACCAGTACAGCCCGCCCAAGGCCGATATCACCATCAAGGCGACCGGCCACCAATGGTATTGGGAATATGAATATCCCGATCAGGGTGGCTTCAGTTTCGATGCGGTGATGCTCACCAAGGATGAAGCCGCGACGCGCGGCTCGCCCTACCAACTCGATACCGACAATCGTGTCGTCGTGCCACAGGGCGCCGTCGTCAAGGTGCTCACCACCGCCGCCGATGTGATGCACAGCTTCGCCATCCCCAGCTTCTGGGTCAAGATGGACGCCGTGCCGGGCCGCATCAATGAAACCTGGTTCAAGGTCGATCGCCCGGGCGTGTATTTCGGCCAGTGTTCTGAATTGTGCGGCACTAAGCACGGCTTCATGCCGATCGCCATCGAAGTGCTGCCCAAGGAAAAATTCGAAGCCTGGGTGGCCGCCAAGCAACAGGAAAACGGCATAACGCCACCTGCCGCTAAGGTCGCTGCTGTTGATACTCCCGCACCGGCTGCTGCGCCGGCACCGGCACCCGCCGTTGCCGCTGCGCCTGCCGCCGCCCCCGCCGCCTGATCGAGAGGGACCGATACATGGCCACCCCCACCGCACTCGCCGGAAGCGGCGATCACGCTCATGATGACCATCACGACCACACGCTGAGCTTTGCCCAGCGCTGGCTGTTTTCGACCAACCACAAGGATATCGGGACGCTCTACCTGATCTTCGCGATCATTGCCGGCACGATCGGCGGCGCGATCTCGGGCATCATGCGTCTCGAACTTGCACACCCGGGCATCCAGTATCTGACGATGCTGACGCAGGGCAATGTCGATGCCTCCTATCACCTGTGGAACGTGTTCATCACTGCCCATGGCCTGATCATGGTGTTCTTCACCGTTATGCCGGCGATGATCGGCGGCTTCGGCAACTGGTTCGTGCCGATCATGATCGGCGCTCCCGACATGGCCTTCCCGCGCATGAACAACGTATCGTTCTGGCTGCTGGTGCCCTCGTTCATGCTGCTCGTCGGTTCGATGTTCGTCGAAGGCCCGGCCGGTTTCAACGGTGCTGGGACCGGCTGGACGGTCTATCCGCCGCTGTCGACTGCGGGTCACCCGGGTCCGGCGGTCGACATGGCCATCCTGTCGCTGCACCTCGCCGGCGCGTCGTCGATCCTGGGCGCCATCAACTTCATCACCACCATTCTGAATATGCGCGCCCCGGGCATGACCCTGCACAAGATGCCGCTGTTTGTCTGGTCGGTGCTGGTCACCGCCTTCCTGCTGCTGCTGTCGCTGCCGGTGTTGGCCGGTGCCATCACCATGCTGCTGACCGACCGCAACTTCGGTACGCACTTCTTCACCGCCGATGGCGGTGGTGATCCGGTGCTCTACCAGCATCTGTTCTGGTTCTTCGGTCACCCGGAAGTCTATATCCTCATCCTGCCCGGGTTCGGCATGGTCTCGCAGATCATCTCGACCTTTTCGAAAAAGCCCGTGTTCGGCTATCTCGGCATGGCCTATGCCATGGTCGCGATCGGTTTCATCGGCTTCCTCGTCTGGGCGCATCACATGTTCACTGCCGGTCTCGATGTGAACACCAAGATGTACTTCACCGCTGCCACCATGATCATCGCGGTGCCGACCGGCATCAAGATATTTTCGTGGATCGCGACGATGTGGGGCGGCTCGATCAGCTTCCAGACCCCGATGCTTTGGGCGATCGGCTTTATCTTCATGTTCACCGTCGGTGGCGTTACGGGGGTCATCCTCGCCAATGCCGGTGTCGATACCTATTTCCACGACACTTATTATGTCGTCGCGCACTTCCACTATGTGCTGTCGCTCGGCGCCGTCTTCGCCATTTTCGCCGGATTCTACTATTGGTTCGGCAAGATGACCGGCAAGCCGTACAATGAATTTCTTGGAAAACTGCACTTCTGGGTGTTCTTTATTGGCGTGAACGTCATGTTCTTCCCGATGCACTTCCTCGGCCAGGACGGCATGCCGCGTCGCATTCCCGACTATCCGGTGCAGTTTGCCAAGTACAACGAGATCGCCAGCTACGGCTATGCGATCATGGCAGTCGGCATGTTGATCTTCTTTGTAAACCTGATCGTCAGCTTTGCCGGCAAGAAGAAGGCTGCTGACAATTACTGGGGCGAAGGCGCCACTACGCTGGAATGGACGCTGTCGTCGCCGCCGCCGTTCCACCAGTTCGAAACCCTGCCGGTCATCAAGTAAACCCCGGCGAACAGGCTTGCCCCGGCGTGCGACCAGCGCGCCGGGGCAATGCACAGAGTAAACCTGTCCATGAATAGTTCCGTTACCTCCGTTGCTGCTGCGCCTGAAACGGCTTTTGCGGACTGGCGTGACTATTTCGCGCTGCTCAAGCCGCGGGTGATGACCCTCGTTGTTTTCACTGCGGCATGCGCGATGATCGCGGCGCCGGGCAGCATCCATCCTTTCCTCGGGTTCACCGCCATCCTGTGCATCGCCGTAGCGGCGGGTGCTGCCGGCGCGCTCAATCAATGGTATGAAGCCGATATTGACGCGATGATGAAGCGGACCGCCAACCGGCCGTTACCGGCGGGCAAGATGACACCCTTCGACGCCCTGTCGTTCGCGGTAGCACTGTCAGTAGGCTCGGTGACGATCATCGGGCTGGCGGTGAATTGGATCGCGGCCTTTTGGCTGGCAGTATCAATCCTGTTCTATGTCGTTGTCTATACCGTCTGGCTGAAGCGCCGGACGCCGCAGAATATCGTCATCGGCGGTGCTGCCGGCGCCTTTCCAGTGATCGTCGGCTGGGCGGCGGTGACTGGCGATACATCGCTGCTGCCCTGGCTGTTGTTCGCGATCATCTTTTTGTGGACGCCGCCGCATTTTTGGGCGCTGGCGCTGTTCATGGAGGCCGATTATTCGAAGGCCGGCGTGCCGATGCTGCCGGTCACTCATGGTCTGGCCAATACCCGCAAGCAGATCCTGGCCTATTCAGCGCTGCTGGTGCCGGTGAGCGTCGCGCCGGCGGTGCTCGGCCTGACCGGCTGGGTGTATGGCGGCACGGCGGTGACACTGGGCATCATCTTCATGGCGATGGCGGTCAAGGTTGCGCGCAGCACGGCGCAACTGGCGCGTGACATGGCGGCTGAAAAACAGCTGTTCAAGTTCAGCCTGCTCTATCTTGCCTGTCTGTTCGGCGCGCTGGTCGCCGACCGCCTGTTGCTGGCATGACCGCCGGCTGGACCCCCGCCGAACGTGCAGCCTTCGAAGCGCGGCGCAAGTCGCGCAACCTTGCGCTCGGGCTTGTCCTTGGGGCGCTGGTGCTGCTGTTCTTCGGGATCACCGTCGTGCGCATGGCGCCGGGTCTTGCCAATGGCAAGCCGCAGATCGGCACGCTGAGTGCCGGCCCTGCCACGGCGGACAACCGCTGATGTCCGATGCAACGCTTGATCGTGCCAAGCGCCGAACTGGTCTGATGGCAGCCCTGCTGGCGACCGGCATGATTGGCCTCGCCTATGCAAGTGTGCCGCTCTACCGCCTGTTCTGCCAGACGACGGGCTTTGGAGGCACGACCGGCCGTGCCGAAGCCGCAGCGTTGCCCGATGCGATGCGCTTGCAGGCCTTGGGCGGGCGTACGATCAAGATTCGCTTCGACTCGAACATTTCACCCGGCATGCCGTGGCAGTTCGTGCCGAAAAATCGCGAAGAAAGCATCCGTATCGGCGAAAAACGGCTGGCCTTTTTTGTCGCCACCAACATGGCGGCGACCGCGACGACTGGCCGTGCGATTTTCAACGTCTCGCCTGACACCGCCGGCCAGTATTTCCGCAAGATCGAATGCTTTTGCTTCACCGAACAAACGCTTGCCGCTGGGGAAACGGTGCAGATGCCGGTAACCTATTTTGTCGATCCGGCGATCCTCGATGATCCCGATGCGCGTAAAATCGACGAGATCACGCTCAGCTACACCTTCTATCCGGTGGACAATCCTGAGCCAAAACGCTTAAGCACTCCGGCATCATCCGTATTAGCGAATAGGGGCTAAAGGTCATGGCCGCTGGCAAGACCCACGATTACCACATCCTCAACCCGTCGAACCGGCCAATCCTGATGTCGTTCGCGGCATTGGCCATGGCGGCTGGTGCCGTCGGCTGGATGCACAAGGCCGGTTGGGGGGGGGCCGCTTTCTTCGGCGGTTTTGCAGCCGTTTGCGCCATGTTCTTCCTGTGGTGGAAGGATGTCGTGCATGAAGCCAACACCGGCGATCATACGCCGGTCGTGCAGCTGCATCATCGCTATGGCATGATCCTGTTCATCGCCTCGGAAGTGATGTTCTTCGTTGCCTGGTTCTGGGCCTATTTCAACGCCGCGCTCTACCCCAAGATGCACGAAGGCATCGATGGCAAATGGCCGCCTGCCGGTGTCGAAGTGCTCGATCCGTTCGTTTTTCCGTTGCTCAACACGTTGATCCTGCTGTTGTCCGGCACCACCGTGACATGGGCGCATCACGCGCTCATCCACGGTGACCGCAAGGGGCTCAAGCAGGGCCTGTGGGTGACCATCGCGCTCGGCATGATCTTCAGCGCCGTGCAGGCGTTTGAATATCATCACGCGGAATTTGCCTTTTCCGGAAATATCTATGGCTCGACCTTCTACATGGCGACCGGTTTCCATGGCTTCCATGTCATGGTCGGTACCATCTTCCTGGCGGTCTGCCTGGGCCGCGCCTACAAGGGCGACTTCACGCCGACCCAGCATTTCGGCTTCGAAGCCGCTGCCTGGTACTGGCATTTCGTCGATGTCGTCTGGCTGTTCCTGTTCATCGCCATCTATGTTTGGGGATCGAACTTCGGCGCGGCCGTCGTCCAAAGCGCTTTTGGATGACAGGGTGACCGGCGTTCCCGATGCCACTTCGGGGGCGCCGCCGACGCCTGTCCACGTAAGTCTGACCGGCTGTTGCCCGCGTTGCGGCAAGGCATCGATCTTCCGGAGCCTGATCGTTTTTGTGCCTCGTTGCTCACGCTGCGGTCTCGATATGAGCCAGTTCAATGTGGGTGACGGCGCGGCAAGTTTTCTGATTCTGGTTGTCGGCGCCATTGTGACCGGTCTGGCCATGTGGCTGGAATTGTCACGGTCGCCGCCGTGGTATGTTCATGTCCTGCTCTGGTTGCCGCTGACGATCGTGCTGTCGTTGGGGCTCATGCGGCTGGTCAAGGGTCTGTTGCTGGCACTTGAATTTCGCCACGGCGCGCGCGAGGGGCGCCAGTGA
>CAJAHV010000136.1 GCA_903939555.1 uncultured Alphaproteobacteria bacterium
CATCCCGGCGCGGGCGGCGGTGTCATAATCCGCCAGATCGGTCTTGGTCAGCAGCCCATGCCAGCGCGCGTTGGTGCCCTTGTGCATAAAGGTCCTGCCGCCTTTCTTCCAGTTTTGCGCCGCCAGCCCAAGTAGCGCGTCGCCGTCGCGCTGCATGGCGGCGAAACCGGCGGCTTCGACAAGCTCGGGCCACAGCGCGGCGGGGGTTTCCACGCCGATGAAGGCGGCGATCCGCCGCATTTCGGCATCAAGATCGGCCTTCAGATCATTATAATGCACCAGCAGCACATTGGGCCGGTGGCGCAGCGCCCAATAGCTGCGCTGCAGGTCGAAAACTTCGGCGCAGGTCCAGTCATCAAACGGCGCAAAGGCCGGATCGCGCAGCCAGCGCCGGAAGAAGTCATGGGGATCGGCCGGCGCGCGCGGATAGGGCGCGGCGATGTCCGGGTTGCCCAGGCCATGCGCATCGAGCGCCGCCAGCCCGGCATCGGCCATGTTGGTCATGTGGTTGTGATACGACATGCAGGCGTCGCGTGGATCGCGCGCGACATGGATATACAGCGTGTCGTCGTGCAGTGGCAGCGCGTCGGACGGCAGATGGGTCTTCAGCATCCGGCGTCCCGGCGCGGTGTTGAGCATCGGGATGACGACGTCATGGGGCAAGAAGAACGCATCGAGCCAGGGGTGCATCTGCATTACCGGTATGGGTGCCGGCGATTGCAGCATCAGCATCGAAACAATGCGCTGGGTCCAGGTCGTGCCGCATTTGGGCGCGGTGCAGACAATGATATCGTCGGCGCGCGGTTCGAGTCGTTCCCAGACGCGGCTGTCGGAATGCCAACTGCGCACCACGCGTTCCGCCCTGCGTATCAGCATGTCTGGTTACCTCGCTACCAAAAAAGTTAAGCGAGGAGCGGGCGCAAAACCATAGGTTATTTGGGCAGCCGGTGGGCGGTGACCTCGATCTCGATCTTCATGGCCGGATCGACCAGATCGGCGAAGATCACCGTGGATGCCGGCGGGTTTGCTCCGAAGGCGGCGCGCAGCTGCGGCCAGCAGGGTTCGAAATCGGCGCGATCGCGCAGGTAATAAGTGACGCGCACGACATCGGAAAAGCTCGCCCCGGCATCGGCGAGCGCGGCGGCGATGATGGCCAGCGCGTTGGCACATTGGTCGGTGACTGTTTCGGGCAGCACGCCGGTTACCGGGTCGCGCCCGACGGTACCCGCCACGAAAACGAAATCCCCGCTGATGACCGCGCGCGCATAGCCGACGAGGGATTCCCACGGCGCGCCCGAAAGGATGCTGCGCCTCATAGGGGTTTCGCGCCCGAAAGGATGCTGCGCCTCATAGGGGTTTCGCGCCCGAAAGGATGCTGCGCCTCACGGCAACTGGCGGGCAGGGAGGCTGGTTGCGGCGGCATTGCGGGCCGGGCTGGTCAACACCAGGCCGTCAGCCGAGGGGGCCTCGCTGGCCATGCGGTCCATTATCGCGTCCGACAGGTCATCGGGCTCGGCAAAATTGGCGGCAACGGTGGTATTGTCGCCGCGCGAGCGCCGGTTGAGCACATCGAAACCGGTATCGAGCAATTCGGTGACATTATTGTCGCGCAGCATCCGGCTCGGCCCGCCGAGCACTACGGCGATGAGCCGCACGCCGTCATTCGCCGCCGAGGCCGCCAGGGTGAAGCCGGCGGCATTGGTGAAGCCGGTCTTGATGCCATCGACGCCGGAATTATTCTTCAGGAGATGGTTGTGGCTGGCGATCTGCTGGCCTTCATATTCAAAACTGGCCTGACTGAAGATCGGGTAGCGGCGCGGAAAATCGCGGATAACGGCGCGCGACAGCGTGGCGATATCGCGTGCCGTCGTCATATGACCCACCGCCGGCAGCCCCGAGGCGTTGAGAAATGTGGTGCGGGACATGCCGAGCCGTCGCGCTGTCTGGGTCATCCGCGTGGCGAACTGGCTTTCGCTGCCCGAGATATATTCGGCGAGCGCCACGGCGAGATCATTGGCGGATTTGGTGGCGATGATGCCCATCGCCTCGCGAACGCTGATCTTCGCGCCGGGTTTCAGCCCCAGCCTGGACGGCGGCTGGCGGGCAGCGGCCGACGAGATGCGGATCATGTCGCTCTCGCGGATATTGCCGTCGCGCAATTCCTCGAAGGCGACATACAGCGTCATCACCTTGGTGATCGACGCCGGATAGCGTGGCGCATCGGCCTGCCGGGCATAAAGCACTTCGCCATCGGCGCTGTTGACCAGGATCGCCGCATATTTGGGCACGGTGTAAAGGCTGGCCGCCCGGGCCTGTGCCGCAAGCGCGAAGCCGGCAAACAGCGCCGAAAAAATCCCCAGAGTTGCGACTGCCTTGATGCGCAATGCTGGATCCCTGTCGCTGCCCGTTTTGCAAGTATAAACCGAAAAAGCAGGTCTGCCCATAGGGGGTGCGACTCGGCCTGTCGCCGTCCGGGAGCAGTCTGTCGTGTGGCACGGGGAAGGGCATGGGGAGGGGGCGTCATCATCCTCCCCATTGCGCCACGGCGCGCGCCCTGCCAAAGCGGCTGCGTCATGACGCCAGCGCAACTTTCCTGAATGAGCATTCCGGCTCAGCGGCGCACATTTGCGATCATCTCGCATCCTGACGCCGGCAAGACGACTCTGACCGAAAAGCTGCTGCTGTTCGGCGGCGCCATCCATGCCGCCGGCGAAGTTCGCGCCCGCGGCCAGAACCGCCGCGCCCGCTCGGACTGGATGAAGATCGAACAGGCGCGCGGCATTTCGGTGACGTCGAGCGTGATGACGTTCGAACGCGGCGGCATTGTCTTCAACCTGCTCGACACGCCGGGGCATGAAGATTTTTCCGAAGATACCTATCGTACCCTGACCGCGGTTGATTCAGCGGTGATGGTCATCGATGCGGCGCGCGGTATCGAGGCGCAGACGCGCAAATTGTTCGAAGTTTGCCGGTTGCGCGATGTTCCGATCATCACCTTCATCAACAAGGTCGATCGCGAAGGACGTGACCCGTTCGAATTGCTCGATGAAGTATCCGACATGCTGGCCCTGGATGTCGCGCCGCTCAACTGGCCGGCGGGGATGGGGGGCGAGTTCAAGGGGCTTTACGATTTGCGCACCCATGAATTTCTCCGCCCAGACGGCACCGGCACCAATGCCGCCGGCGAGACGGTGCAGACCGGCGGGCTCGATGATCCGCAGATTGACGCGCTGTGCGGCCCGATCGCGCAGCGGCTGCGCGACCAGGCCGAACTGGCGCTTGGTGGCTATGCCACGCTCGACGCCGAACTTTATCGCAAGGGCGCGCTGACGCCGGTGCTGTTCGGATCGGCGCTGAAGGATTTCGGCGTCGAAGCGCTGATCGACGCGCTCGCCGAATTCGCGCCGAGCCCGCGCCCGCAACCGGCGCAGCGCAATGGCGAAGCCGTGGCCATCGACCCCGGCGACCCGCAGGTTTCGGGCTTTGTCTTCAAGGTGCAGGCCAACATGAACCCGCAGCACCGCGACCGTATCGCGTTCCTGCGCATTGCCTCGGGCAAGTTCCGGCGCGGCATGAAGCTGCGCCAGGTCGCCACCGGCAAGGCGATCGCCATCAATTCCCCCATCTTCTTTTTCGCGCAGGACCGCGAGATTGCCGATGAAGCTTTTGCCGGTGACATTATCGGCATTCCCAACCATGGCGTGCTGCGGGTAGGCGACAGCCTGGTGGAAAAGGACGATGTATCCTTCACCGGCATCCCCAATTTTGCTCCTGAAATCCTGCGCCGCGTCCGGCTGGGGGATCCGACCAAATCGAAACAACTGCGCACCGCGCTTACCGACATGGCCGAAGAAGGCGTGACGCAATTGTTCAAGCCGGTGATCGGCAGCCAGTGGATCGTCGGCGTTGTTGGCCAATTGCAGCTGGAAGTGCTGATTTCGCGGCTCGAAGCCGAATATCGGGTCGCCGCCAGCTTTGAAGCATCCCCGTATGAAACCGCCCGCTGGATCAGCGGCGAGCCCGCCGAGGTAAAGCGCTTTATCGAGGACAATCGCCCAGCAATGGCCGAAGACCGCGACGGTGCTCCGGTGTTCATGGCGCGCGACAATTGGGAATTGAACTATGTCACCCAACGCGAGACCGCGATAAGATTCAGCGCTACGCGGGAACGCGCATGACCGAGGTGCCGGATCCGACCGCAACCGACTCGGGCTCGCGGAGTCGCTGGCAACTGGTTCGGCCCTATATCCTTCCCGGACTTGCCGTCTTTGTCGGGCTGGTCATCGCGCTGGTCATCTGGCTGACGCTGACGGCGCCGCTCGGTCGGGCGCTCGAACCGGCCGAAAAGCCTTCGCTGGTGATCGTCGACAGCGGCGGCCGGGCGATTGCCCGACGCGGTGACTATAAGGAAGAACCGGTCGAAATCGCCCGCCTGCCGAAATATGTCCCGGCCGCGCTGATCGCCATCGAGGACCGACGCTTCTACGATCATATCGGCATCGATCCACGCGGCATTGCCCGGGCGCTGACCCGTAATGTCCAGGCCGGCGGCGTTACCCAGGGCGGTTCGACGCTGACGCAGCAGCTTGCCAAGACGAGTTTTCTGTCGGCCGACCGCAGCATCAAGCGCAAGTTGCAGGAAGTCATCATCGCGCTGTGGCTGGAGGCGCGGCTGAGC
>CAJAHV010000137.1 GCA_903939555.1 uncultured Alphaproteobacteria bacterium
ATCGCTCGGCGAAAGCGAAATCGATGCTGGCGCGGTCGGTGAATTGGTCATGGAAGGACTACAGGCGCTCGATCCGGTTGCCTATATCCGCTTCGCCAGCGTCTATCGCGACTTCCGCGAAGCCCGTGATTTCGAAACCTTTGTCGGCGGTTTGTCGGAAAGCATTGCTGCCGGGCGGTTGCATCAGCCCGATGGCGAGGGGGCGTGACGCCGCCACCTCCAGCGAGCGGCGTCTCGCCACCACCGGCGGTCATTCTGGTCCGCCCCCAACTCGGCGTGAATATCGGCGCTTGCGCGCGCGCCATGCTCAATTTCGGACTGACAGATTTGCGCCTCGTCGCGCCGCGTGACGGTTGGCCCAATGCCGATGCCGGGCCAGCGGCGAGCGGCGCCGATATCGTGCTCGAACAGGCGCGGGTGTTCGACAGCGTTGCCGATGCCTGCAGCGGGCTGGGCCTGGTGTTCGGCACCACGGTGCGTGGTCGCGATCTGATCCGCCGTGTCGTCACGCCGTTGCAGGCGGCGGCGGAATTCCATGCCCTGCCGGCGCCGGGCGGCATCCTGTTCGGCCCGGAACGCACCGGCCTTGAAACCGAAGACCTGGCGGTGGCGCATGCCATCCTGACTATCCCGGTCAACCCGGCCTTCGGCTCCTTGAACCTTGCGCAGGCGGTGCTGGTCGCGGCCTATGAATGGTATCGGCAGGGCAGCGACATGGCGGCGGCAACCTTGGTCAACCATGACGGCCCGGCGCCGCACGAGGAACTCGAAGGCCTGATCGGGGCGGTTGACGCGCAACTGGCGCGCAACGGCTACTACAACCCGGTACCGGGACGGGCGGCGGCGGCGCGGCTGGTGATGCGCAACTTGTTTACCCGACCGGAATACAGCGCCGGCGAAGTCCGCACCCTGCGCGGGATCATCCGCGGGCTGAGCATGCCGCGGCGACCGGGCGCGCCCGATTGACCGCTGCACCCCGGTGACGGCAACCGGCGCACCGATGTGGTTATGCTTTGGCGGCTGCCCCTGATTCGACAGCGGTGTCCGGCGGCGTCACGCGGCGCGTGTCAGCAGCACGGCTACGGGACGCCGTTACGCGAATTTGGCGGCGTGTTCCGGCTCGGGGTTACGCAGCGCATAGCCTCGGCCCCAGACGGTTTCGATGCAGCCGCTGGGTGGCGCGCCGGCCTGGTGCAGCTTCTTGCGCAGCTTGCAGATGAACACGTCGATGATCTTCAGTTCGGGCTCGTCGCGGCCACCGTAAAGATGGGTGAGAAACATCTCCTTGGTCAGGGTCATACCCTTGCGGAGCGACAGCATTTCGAAGATCGCATATTCCTTGCCGGTCAACCCGACGCGGCGGCCGGCGACTTCGACGGTACGCGTGGCGAGATCGATCACAACCGGGCCGGTGACGATCTGGGACTGGGCATGACCCTGGCTGCGCCGGACCAGCGCATGGATGCGCGCCAGTAACTCGTTACGATCGAAAGGCTTGGTGACGTAATCATCGGCGCCGGCGCCAAAGCCGGTCACCTTGGTGCCGGTTTCGCCGTCACCCGACAAGATAAGCACCGGGGTGGCGATCCGCTGGGTGCGCAACTGCCTCAGCACTTCATGGCCGTGCATGTCGGGCAGGGTGAGATCGAGCAGTATCACGTCGAATTCATAGGTACGGACATAGTCCAGTGCCATTTCGCCGGTCAGCGCGGTTTCATGTTCAAAGCCGGCATTCGAGAGCATGAGCTCGACAGTGCGCGCCATCGCCCGGTCATCTTCAACAAGCAAAACACGCATCTTCGTCATCTCCCGCTCCACGAGGATGCCGCCGGTCAACCCGGGGCTTCCGCCGTTGTAGGGATGTGTTAAACTTATATGTTGCATATCGTAAAGAAAATTTGCACAAATTGTAGAGATTACAGGCTGATTTAATATCATCGGTTATTTCCTGCTTCAAAAATCGGCCGATAGATTTGTACTCTGGTAACCCGCAGTCCCGGAACGCCGGCGCAGGCGATGGCATGTTCCCACAAGCGCAACTCGGCATCGCTGATTCCATAGCGCCTGCAGGCTTCGCTGCGATCGAGGACGCCATCGGCGACGGCCGTTACAATCGCGGCCTTGCGTCGCGCCACCCAGCGCGTCGTTTCAATCGGTGGCAGCGCATCGCCCGAGGCTGTGCCGCTGCCGATTGTCATTGCTGCTGAGGATGCCTTCATGGCGTCTTGCCCTTTGTCGTTTGTACTTGTGACCCACTTCGTTCACGGCCCCGGCGGGGTCTGGCTAAACCGGGGATTTGGTTAACATTCTGTCCTCATGCTGCTGGCGGCGGCATCAAGGGGGCTTGACCCGCCGCGCGTTCGGGGAGAAGCGCGCGGCATGGAAGCCATTGCAGATACGGCCGCCGTCCAGGCGCTGCTTGCCCCCCTTGCCGGGCGGCGGGTGGCGGTCGCCATGTCGGGTGGCGTCGATTCCTCGGTCGTGGCAGCGCTCGCCGCCGAAGCCGGCGCCGAGGTGGTGGGGGTAACGCTGCAATTGTACGACAGCGGAGCCGCTGCCGCACGGCCGGGGGCCTGCTGCGCTGGTGCCGATATCCGCGATGCCCGTGCCGTCGCCGACCGGCTCGGCATCGCGCATTATGTCATCGACATGGAAGCCCGCTTTCGCGCCGCCGTGATGGACAGTTTTGCCGACAGCTATGCCCGCGGCCAAACGCCGGTGCCGTGCGTGGAATGCAACAAGACCGTCAAGTTCACCGATCTGCTCGCACTGGCGCAGGGGCTCGGCGCCGAAGCGCTGCTCACCGGCCATTATGTCCAGCGTCTTGACGGCCCGGACGGCCCCGAGCTGCATCGCGGTGCCGATCCGGCCAAGGACCAGAGTTATTTTCTGTGGACGACGACACAGGCGCAGCTCGATTATCTGCGTTTCCCGCTCGGCGGCCTCGCCAAGGCGGTGGTGCGCGGCGAGGCCCAGCGCTTCGGCCTGGCTGTCGCCGCCAAGCCCGACAGCCAGGATATCTGTTTCGTCGGGGGTGGTGATTATGCCGCTGTTGTCGAAAAATTGCGCCCCGAACTGGCGACGCCGGGCGATATCGTCGATTTGGCCGGGCGCACCATCGGCCGCCACGGCGGCATCCACCGTTTCACCGTCGGCCAGCGCCGCGGCCTCGATATCGGTGGCAGCCCGGAGCCCTTGTACGTCATCGCCATCGATGCCGCTGCCAACCGTGTCATCGCCGGCCCGCGCGCCGCGCTCGCCGTGGCGGCGATGCGCCTCGAAGGCATCAATGCCCTGGCACCGCTAGCTGGCGACGTCACGGTAAAGGTGCGATCGATGGCACCGCTCGCCACCGGGGTCTGGACCGGCGACAGCCTGGTCTTTGACAGCCCGCAATTCGGTGTTGCGCCGGGGCAGGCGGCGGTGGCCTATAGCGGCAGCCGGGTATTGGGCGGCGCGACAATCGCTGCGACCCGGATGGCGATCCTGCCGGAGGGCGCGTCAATTATCTGACGCGCCCGTCAGGGATTTGACGGCCACCGCGTCGGATTTTTGACACGCGACGTGCTTTCAGGCGGGCTTCCCCATCGTCGCGCGCAGTAACGGCAGCTTGGCACGGTCTTTGCATATGACCGAGCATGAAACCGCTCGATCATCAGGTGCTGCCCGCCACACCCTCAGACAGCCGCCACCGCGATACCGTGCGGTTCGCCTGGTTGCCCGGGCTGGCGGCGATCGAAAGCGGTGATACCGCCCTGATTGACGACGGATCGCGGCCAGCCGGGCGGCACATCAGCCTGGCGCCGGCCCGGCGCTCGGCGGCGATCCGCTTCGACAATCGGCTGGAATTGCATATTGCGCCTGCTGACCATGAATTCGCGCTGGCGCTGATTGCCGCGTTTGTCGCCCCGGCCGGCCGGCCTGCCGCCGCGGATGTGGCCAGCCGCGACCTGCTGGCGCTCGCCGGCCGGGTTGCACCCAAAGACGTCTCCATCCTCATCGAAGGCGCCACCGGTACCGGCAAGGAGGGGCTGGCCCGGCTCCTCCACAGCCTTTCTCATCGCCGCGACTGTCCCTTTGTCGCGGTCAACTGCGCCGCGCTCCCCGAAACCATGTTGGAAGCAACATTGTTCGGTCATGAGCGCGGCGCCTTCACCGGCGCGGTTGCCGCCGGCCAGGGGCTGTTTCGCGCCGCCCATGGCGGCACCTTGTTCCTCGATGAAGTCGCCGAACTGCCGCTGGCGCTACAATCCAAGCTGCTGCGTGCCGTGCAGGAACGCGAGGTCATGCCGGTCGGCGCCATCGCGGCCCAGCCGATCGATGTCCGCATCGTTGCCGCCGCCAACCGCGACCTGGCGGCCGAGGTTGGTGCCGGGCGTTTCCGTGCCGATCTGTTCTACCGGCTGGCGGTGTTCCCGTTGCGTACCCTGCCGCTGGCGCAGCGCCCGGCCGATATCACCGCGATTACCGCCCACCGGCTGCTGCAGATCGGGCAGGGGCAATTGCCATGGCCGACCCCGCGCGCGCTGGCGGTGCTCGCAGGGCATGATTGGCCGGGCAATGTCCGCGAACTCGGCAATGTCATCGACCGGGCGCTGGTCCTGTCGGACACGCCGGTCATCGACAGCGAACATCTGGTATTCGACAGGCTGGCCGGCGATCAGTCCGTGGCACCTTTGCCCGGCCAGGTCCGCCATCATGAAGCCCGGGTGATCCGCGATGCCATCGCCCACAGCCTCAGCCGCCGCGCCGCGGCGCAGCGCCTTGGCATCAGCGAGCGCACCCTGCGTTACAAGCTGGCGGCAATGAACGCCGGTCACGGCGATCCCGGCGATCGCAACCTCCAGAACCGCAACCGGGTGCAATAACCATGCTGCCGCCGGTTGATACACGCTCGGTGCTGGCCCTGCGCGCGCAGATACTGCAACACAGCACCAGCCTGTCGCAAATCGTGGCTGGCGCTGATCTGCGACCGTCGTCGGGGGCCGGCGAGGCGCAGTCGCCCACTGCGGCGCCACGTTTCGACACCGCCATGGCGGATGCGCTGAAATCGGTCAGCGCGGTGCAGGACAGCGCCAGTACCGCATCGGCGGCCTATGAACGCGGCGACACCCATGATCTCGCCAGCGTGATGATCGCCCGGCAAAAGGCCTCGATCGCCTTTGAAGCGACGCTGCAGGTCCGCAACAAGTTGCTGACGGCCTACAAGGACGTGATGAGCATGCCGCTGTGATGCGCGGCGGGAGCATCTGATGGCTGAAGCGACAGGCCTTGCGCTTGGCGATCGGGCCGATGCCGGCACGCTGCAGGCGCGGGCACGTGGCCTGATCGGCAGCCCCGCCGTGCAGCGCGCCCGCCCGGCGCTGGTTGCCGGCGGCATCCTGCTGCTGCTTGTGCTGTTCTGGGTAGCCCTGCGCAGCCCCGATTGGCGTCCGCTGTATGGCGAAATGTCGGATGGCGACAAATCCGCCGTGCTGGCGGCGCTGCAGGCCGGGAATTACACCACGCGCATCAACCCCGACAGCGGCAGCGTCGAAGTCGCCAGCACCGATGTCGCGGCGGCGCGCATCCTGCTGGCCGGGCAGGGATTGCCCAAATCCGCCACGCCGCTCGATCCCGTGGGCGACATGCCGCTCGGCCTGTCACGCGCGGTCGAGGCGGCGCGGCTGAAAAACGCTGTCGCCATCGAATTGGCTGCCTCGATCAAGGCGATCGATGGCGTCCGCCAGGCCAGTGTCCAGATTGCTACCCCCGAGCCATCGGTGTTCGTGCGCGACAAGGTGCCCGCCAGTGCTTCGGTCTTCATCACCCTCGCGCCCGGCCGCACGCTCAGCGAAGCTCAGGTGCGCGCCATTGTCTGGCTGGTCAGTTCATCGGTCGCCGGCCTGTCGGCTGACAAGGTCAGCGTCATCGACCAGTCGGGCGCGCTGCTGTCATCGGTTGGCAGCGCCGCCGAAGCAGCGCAACTGGGCTATCAGGGCAAGGTCGAGGCGATGGTTCGCCAACGGCTGGTCAAGTTGCTGACGCCGTTGATCGGGACTGGCCGCTTTACCGCCGAAGTCGCCGCCGATGTCGATTACAGCGAGAACGAGGCGACATCGGAACGCTATGCCCCCGATGGCAGCGTCCTGCGCAGCGAAAGCTCCAGCCGCGCCAGCGATCCGTCGCGCACGCCGGCCGGCGGCGTGCCGGGCGCCCTGACCAACACGGCCCCCGCCGGTGCGCAATTGACCGGCACGCCGCCCCCCGGCACGCCACCCCCCGGTGCACCCGCAGCCGCCACGGTGCCGCCGCCGGTCACCAGCGAAACCACCAACCGCGCCTGGGAAATAGGCCGTGACGTCTCGGTCACTCGCACCGGCGCGCCGCGTCTCAAGCGCCTGTCGGTGGCGGTGGTCATCGATACGGCGGCACTGGTCAAGGCGACGCCGCAGGATATCGCCGCCATCACCCGCATCGTGCGTGGTGCCATTGGCTATGACGCGGCGCGCGGCGATCTCCTCGAGGTGCAGTTTCGCAGGTTTGCGCCGCTCCCGGCCGAACCGGTATTGCCCTGGTTCGAGCAGCCGGCGGTGAAGGACAATGCTCCCTTGGTCGGGATCGGCCTGGTCATCCTCCTCGGTGGCGGCGTGCTCGGCTTCGTGCTGCTGCGGTCGCGCAAGCAGGCCCGCAAGGCGAGTGCCGGCAGCGGCAATGCCGGGCCGGACAGTGCCGGTGCCGCGTCCGGTGGCGCGGCAGCGGCGGTCGATGGCGGCGTGCTGACGCCGGCTACCGCCCTGCAACTGGTCGATTACAGCGCCAAGCTGGACACGACGCGCGGCATCGTCAGCGATGATGCCGACCGCGCTACCGCCGTCGCCCGCCAGATGCTGGCCGCGACATGAGCGCGATCACCGCTGCCGGCCTGACCGGTGCGCAAAAGTGCGCCATCCTCGTCCTGTTGCTCGAAGAGGCGCAGGCCGCCGAGCTGCTGCGCCGCATGCCGGCTGCCGAAGTTCGCGCCGTTGGCGAAGCCATGCTGTCGGTCGC
>CAJAHV010000138.1 GCA_903939555.1 uncultured Alphaproteobacteria bacterium
GGCTGTCGCGGACCCGCGTTTCAAGCTGGTCGAGCGCGGCGCAGTCGGTCAGTGTATTGGCCTGGCCCAGCACGATGCGGCGCACCGGCGTACGGTTGAGAAAATCGATATCGTTCCGGCTGAACACATACAGCCGGTCATCCGAACGCAACGCCACACCCGGCCGCGTCGTAAGAGCATCGAGCAGGTTGACCGGCTCGAACACGCGGGCTGCGGTTGCCGGATCACGGCGGATCAACACGGCCATCTGGAGATAGGTGTCGGACTTCAGATCGCCGACTTCGCCGAGCAAGTCGCGCACCGTAGGCGCCGAAACCAGCGCGCGCGCGCCCGGATTGGCAACAAAGCCGCGCAGCACGACCCGGCCCGTGCTGCCGCCGGCACTGCCGCCAGTCAACTGGACGGCATCCCCGGGAACCAGGCTGGTCGCCAGGCTGGCGGCGCGCAAATATTGCTCGCTGCCGTCGGCGGCGATGCGGCTGATGGCAATCTGGTTGCCGCGCGGCCGCAAGGCGCCACCGGCATAATCAAGGACGCTGCCCAGCGTGGCACCCTTGCGGATCTCATAAATACCCGGCCGCGAGACGCTGCCCGCAATCGCCACGGTGTCGCCGATGACCGGTACGATGATGCGGTCACCGTCACGCAGCCGTGCCGATGGGGGGCTGCCGATGCCGATCAGGCCATACAGGTCGACAGTCATCGATGCACCGCCGCGCACGATGCGAACATTGCGCAAACTGCCCGAGCGTCGCACGCCCCCCGCCTGGGCCAGCGCCGAGGACACATCGCTGAGCGCTGTCAGATTATATTGGCCGGGCCGGTCGACCTCGCCGCCCACGAAAATCGTGACGGCACGCACCGAGCCGAGCGAAATGAAGACTTCGGTGCCCAGCAGCGTGCGCCGGGTCGCGGCCTGCAGATCACGCGTCACCGCTGCAATCGAGCGCCCAGCGGCGGAGATTGGCGGCAGCGCACCGACAATGAGCCGGCCATCACGGTTGACCCGGGCCGTCTTGGAATCATTGGTGGCACCCTGGAACTGGACGATGACATCATCGCCTACCCCGATGACATAATCGTCACCAACCGCACCGGTCAGCGCGCCGGGGGTGCTGCTGGCCGACTGGAACAGGTCATAGCCGAATTGCTTAAGGGTCGGATCAGCAAGCCGGTCGCGAAACTCGCGCTCGATCGGCGACGGCTGGTACAGGCGGTCGATGCCGGCACGGGCCTCGACCCGGCGCAGTTCCTGCTCCTCGCGGGTATCGATGCGGCTGCTCCGGTCGGCACCGATGGCGGCGGGCTGGCGCTGGTCACCCTGGTCTCGCGCCCGGTCAACGGCATCGCCGGCACTGGCGCCACTGCCCAGCTGGCCTTGCACCTGCTGGAGGACACGGGGATCGATGGTCTGTGCGGCGAGCGGCTGCGCAACGAAAGAAATGGCGACTGCCAGAGAAATACCGGCTTGCCCGAACGCTTTACGCATCGTTATTCCTGAACCCCATGCTTACGCATCGTTTGCCGCCAGTATGGCGTTTAGAACCCCGCCTGTAGCGCGTCAACGCTTCGCCAAGTGGCGGTGCCGGACGACATCAAAGACCGGCAACCGCCCGGCTCGTCATCCGATCGGCACGCTGCAAAGCCTGCTGCGATGCAGCCGAATCGGCCAGCAAGGCCTGGTCTACATGCACGGAGCGATCCCCGAGCGCGCCTTCTCCATGACTGCTCACCGACGGCACCATCCAGAAAACGCCTACCAGCACCGCAACCACTGCAAATCGGGAAAAATTCGCGCCCATCTCATCCTGCCTAAACTCGTGAACTCAACGAGCTATATTTATAACGCAAGATTTTAACTGCGCATAGAAATTTAACTTACTTTTATTTTTCTAACCGTACTGCAACAAAAATACAACGCTCTCAC
>CAJAHV010000139.1 GCA_903939555.1 uncultured Alphaproteobacteria bacterium
AAACCCTTGCGCACCTCCAGCGAGCCGAACAGCCGCCAGCCGATGGTGCCACCCGGGCCAACACCCTTCAGATCGACGGCATCGGCATCGAGCCGCACAAAGCCGACGCGCAACCGGTCCGTGCTGAGCGGCTGGCTGGCGAAATCGACGTTCTGGTTGATGAAATCCAGCCCCGCCGTGCCGCGCAACGTAAAGGCCTGGCGGCGTACAAAGGGGTAGCTGGCTTCGATATTGGCGAACAGCGAGCGCGCCTCGACATCGGGCACCGTCGGCCCCAGCCCCGGCCGCGTCCAGGCATAGGTGAAATGCCCGGCCAGCCGCAGCCCGCCGCCACCCAGTCCGAAATCATGGCCAAGCTGGACGACCTGTTGTTCCTTGAAGTCGGCCGTCGAATAGAAAGACACCATGGTGCGATCGGCCAATCCGGTCAGCCCATTGGCCTGAGCGCGCGCCTGGCCGCCAAAACGCCCGGTTTCGGTGGGGGCGAAGTTCTGGACGTTGATATCGAATTCGAACGGCGTGCGGCGTACCGACACTTCGCCGATCATGTCGCCAGCCGCCGTGCCGGCCGGTTTGAGCGCCAGTCGCACGTCGAAGCCGGGAATGTCGCGGGCGAGCAGCAGATAGCGCTCCGCCTCGAAACGGTTGAAGACCCGGCCGGTGGCAAGATTTTCGAGATAGCGGGCAATCTGGCGTTCGTTGCGGCCGGCATCGCCGCGCACCCGCACCGCCGTCAGCTTGGCATAAAGTATTTCGAACGCGACCACCCCGCCTTCGATGCGCTGCACAGGCACCTGCACGGCGGCCAGATAACCCTTGTTACGCAGGATCGTGCCAGCGGCATCGCGGATTTCGCACATCACGGCGATCGGCTGTTCGCTGCCGGCATAGCGTTGCCACGCCGGCGCCAGTTCAGCAGCCGTGACCGGCCCGATGTTGTTGAAGGTCACCGCCGTCAACGTCACCTTGATCGCGGCGTAGGATGGATCGGCGAGCGCACAGGGGCTGCGTTCGATATCGCCCTCGACGGTCAGTTTCGCCGGCGGCCGGGCGGGTGGTGCCTGGCGGCGACCGGGGTCGATCTCCTCGCGCGTCGGCAGCCCGACCGTACCGACCTGGGCCTGCGCCGGCGCAACCACAGGCCCGGCCAGCACGCCGAACGTCGCCAAAGCGATCAGGCACGCCCTCTTCGAAAGCAACGGCATTGCCACAGCTCCGCACCCCAAGCGCCCCACCGATAGCGTTGACACCGCACCTCCTGTTATCATTTTTAATCTTATATTTAATTATTTACGGTGTCATGCGCTTTTTGTTGCGCAATCGATTAAACAAATGCGTCAAATCGGATGTGCGCGCCGATTGACATGGCTGATTGTCGCGGCGGCGCGGGCCCGCTATCACCACTGCTGACAACATGATGACCGATCCCGCCCCCACGCCCGACCAGTTGGTCATCCGCCGTCCTGATGACTGGCATGTGCATCTGCGCGATGGCGACATGCTCGCCGCCGTGGTCAATGCCACCGCCCGGCAATTTGCCCGCGCCATCGTCATGCCCAATCTGAAACCGCCGGTGACGACCGCAGCGGCCGGCGCCGCCTATCGCGACCGCATTCGCGCTGCTGTCGATCCGGCGCTGGATTTCACGCCGCTGATCACCTGCTATCTGACCGATGGCATGCCCGGCGATGAACTGGCGCGTGGCCATGGCGAGGGTATCTTCACCGCCGCCAAGCTGTACCCCGCCCATGCCACGACCAACTCAGCGCATGGCGTGACCGATGTCGCCCACATCCGCGACGCGCTGGAAACCATGCAGCGCATCGGTATGCCGCTGCTGATCCATGGCGAAGTCACCGATGCCCATGTCGACATCTTCGACCGCGAGGCCGTGTTCATCGAACGCACGCTCACCGGCCTTGTCCGCGACTATCCGGCGCTCAAGATCGTCTTCGAACACATCACCACCGCCGAAGCCGTGGCCTTTGTCGAGGCCAGCGGACCCGAAGTCGCCGCCACCATCACGCCGCACCACCTCGCCATCAACCGCAACGCGATGTTCGAAGGCGGTATCCGCCCGCACCTCTATTGCCTGCCGGTGCTGAAGCGCGAAACCCATCAACGGGCGCTGCGCGGCGCCGCCACCAGCGGCAACCCGAAATTCTTTCTGGGCACCGATTCCGCCCCGCACGTTGCCGCAGCCAAGGAAACCGCCTGCGGCTGCGCCGGCTGCTACAACGCGCCCTTCGCGCTCGAAAGCTATGCCAAAACCTTCGAGGAAGCAGGCGCCCTCGACCGGCTCGAAGGCTTCGCCAGCGAACATGGTCCAGCCTTTTACGGCCTGCCGCTCAACCAGGGCACGGTCACGCTGGAACGCGTCGCCGTGACGGTGCCCGACCGCATCGGCGATGTCGTGCCCTTTCACGCCGGCGAAAGCCTCGCCTGGCGCTTTATCGGCTGACCCCCTTACCGGCGCACCGGAAGCGGCGCCGTCAATCGAGGTAGCGCCGCCCGATCGCCGTCAGATCATCGGCGAGTTCATAGACCATCGGCTTGCCGGTCGGGATTTCCTCATGGACGATATCGTCGTCGGAAATCCCCGACAGATGCTTGACCAGCGCGCGCAGCGAATTGCCGTGCGCGGCGATAATCACCCGCTTGCCGGCCTTGAGCTCGGGCACGATGGCGCTTTCCCAATAGGGCAGCACCCGCGCGATGGTATCCTTCAGGCTTTCGGCAGCCGGCACGGTGATGCCGGCATAGCGCCGGTCCCCCGCCAGATCGAAGGGCGAGCCCGGCGGCAGCGGCGGCGGCGGCACGTCGAAGCTGCGGCGCCAGATTTTTACCTGTTCCTCGCCATGCTTGGCCGCCGTCTCGGCCTTGTTCAGGCCGGTCAGCGCGCCATAGTGCCGCTCGTTGAGGTGCCAGTCCTTGATGACCGGGATCCACACCCGGTCCATCACCCCGAGCGCGAGGTTGAGCGTCTTGATGGCGCGCGACTGCACGCTGGTGAAAGCGATATCGAAATCCAGCCCGGCCGCCTTCATCGCGACCCCGGCGGCACGGGCTTCCTCGACGCCCTTGTCGGTCAGGTTGACATCCCACCAGCCGGTGAAACGGTTTTCCAGGTTCCAGGCCGATTGGCCGTGACGCAGCAGGACGAGGGTGGGCATGGCGACTCCGGGCGATTATTGCCCCGCTCCTCTGCCAGCCGGCACCGCCCGCTGGCAACCGGCATATCGTCGCCCGGCGTCGGCCGGAATGGAAGGCCGTGTCATGCCCCGCCGAATTCGGCCCTGATCGCCGCGCTGTGCGCGCCCAACGCCGGGACGCGACCCGGCGCCGGCACCACGCCCGCCACCTGCACCGGCGCCGCCGGCAGCGATACCGGCCCGTGTTCGGCCAGCGCCACCGCCCGCCGCAACTGCGGGTGCTGCGCCAGATCGGCGACTTCGTTCACCGCGCCATGGGCGATGCCGGCGGTTTTCAACAGCGCCAGCGCGGTCGCACTGTCGAGCGCCGCCAGCGCCGTCGCCACCAGCCCGTCGACCGCCGCGCGATCGGCAACCCGCAAGGGGTTCGCCGCGAAGCGCGGATCGTCCGCCACCCCTGCCGGCAGCAGCGCCAGCGCCAACGATCGCCATTCGCGTTCATTCTGCACCGCCAGCACAACCTGACGACCATCGGCGGTGGCAAACGCCCCATAGGGCGCGATCGACGGGTGCGCGAGCCCGACCCGCGCCGGCGCCTGCCCGCCATGATCATGATGGAGCAGCGGCACCGTCATCCAGTCAGCAATCGCATCGAACAACGATACCGCCAGACCACGCCCCACCCCGGTCTGGCCGCGCGCGATCAACGCCTCCAGGATCGCGGCATGGGCATTCATGCCACAGGCGATATCGGCGACCGACACCCCCACCCGTCCCGCGGCTTCCGGCGCACCGGTGATCGCCGCCAACCCGGTTTCGCACTGGATGAGCAGGTCATAAGCCTTCATGTCGCGATAGGGCCCATCGGCGCCATAGCCGGTGATATCGCAGGTGATCAGCCGCGGATGGCGGGCGCGCAGTGCCGCCGCGCCAAAACCGGCGCGCGCTGCGGCGCCCGGCGCCAGATTCTGCACAAAGACATCGGCACGCGCCAGCAAGCGCGCCAGCAGCGCCGCATCATCGGGCTGCTTGATATCGAGGACCAGGCTTTCCTTGCCCTGGTTGAGCCAGACGAAATAGGCGCTTTCGCCCGCCACCACCGCATCATAGCCACGCGCGAAATCGCCCTCCGCCCGTTCAATCTTGATGACCCGCGCCCCCGCCGCCGCCAGCCGCGCCGTGCACAGCGGCGCCGCCACCGCCTGTTCGAGCGCCACCACCAGCACGCCGGACAGCGCCCCGGCCATCAGAATGATTTCGGCAGCTTGAGCACATGCGTGGCAACATGGCTGAGGATGAGGTTGGTAGAGATCGGCGCCACTTGGTAAAGCCGCGTCTCGCGGAACTTGCGTTCGATGTCATAGCCTTCGGCAAAGCCGAAGCCGCCGTGCGTCTGCACGCACATGTCGGCGGCGAACCAGCTCGCCTCGGATGCCAGCAGCTTGGCCATGTTGGCCTCGGTCCCGCACGGCATCCCGGCATCGAACAGTGCAGCGGCATGATCGACCATCAACGCGGCGGCGGACATCTGGACATGGGCGCGGGCGATGGGAAATTGCACCCCCTGGTTTTCACCGATGGCGCGGCCGAACACGTTGCGGTCGGCGGCATAGGCGGCGGCGCGATCGATGAAGAAACGCGCGTCGCCGATACATTCGCTGGCGATGAGCACGCGTTCGGCGTTCATGCCATCGAGGATGTAGCGAAAGCCGCTGCCCTCCTCGCCGATCAGGTTCGCCACCGGCACGCGCAGATCGTCGAAGAACAATTCGGTCGTGGCATGGTTGAGCATGGTGCGGATGGGGCGAATGGTCAGCCCGTTGCCGACGGCGGTGCGCAGATCGACGAGCAGCACGCTCATGCCATCGCCGGGCCGCGCCACCGCCTCGCGCGGGGTCGTGCGCACCAGCAGCACCATCAGGTCGCTGTGTTCGGCGCGGCTGATCCAGATCTTCTGGCCGGAGACGACATAATCATCGCCATCGCGGCGGGCAAAGGTGCGGATGCGGCTGGTATCGGTGCCGCTGCCCGGCTCGGTCACGGCAAAGGCCTGGAGGCGCAGGGCGCCACTGGCGATGCCGGGCAGCCAGGCGGCCTGTTGCGCCGCGCTGCCGTGCTTGAGCAGCGTGCCCATCACATACATCTGGGCATGGCAGGCACCGCCATTGGCCCCCGAACGGTGGATTTCTTCAAGGATCGCCGTCGCCGCGCCCAAGCCGAGGCCGGATCCACCATGGCTTTGCGGGATCAGCACCGACAGGAAACCCGCCGCCGTCAGCGCCGCGACAAATTCAACCGGATAGGCCCGCTCCCGGTCTTTTTCCTGCCAATAGGGCCCGGGAAAATCGGCGCACAGGCGGCGCACGGCGTGGCGGATCTCGGGAAAACTGTCTGCGGCCATGATCGCGTGTAACCGACCCGCCCGGCCTCTCCAAGCGCGAAGCACCAAAACGCGGCGCGATCCAGATCAGCCGCGGGCGATCAGCGCCAGCTCCGCCAGCGTCAGATCCCCGCGCAGCGCCTCCAGAGCCACCCGGGCCTTAAGCTCGCCAGAATAGCGCTTCCTCGTCGTCTTCATTCCCGTCCCTTCCTCAGATCGGGATTAGCTTAACACCCTGTCCGACAATCCGGGACCACCTCAGCGACCGCTCTCCTTGCCATTTTGCCTTGCTGAGCCATGACAGGCCATGGATTTAACAGGCCCTGAGCCTAGATCAATTTCAGGATCAGTTTGCCGCTAGTGCCGCCGACAAAAAGATTGAGGAAAGTCTGGAAGGCATTGTCCAGCCCGTGCTCGATCTGCTCGGCGCAAATGATCGCGCCGCTGTTGGCGAGATCGATCAGTTGCCCGGTGGCGGGGGCGATCTCCTCGGGGAAATCGAGCAGGGTAAATCCGCGCATCGTCGCAGACCGGAAGACT
>CAJAHV010000140.1 GCA_903939555.1 uncultured Alphaproteobacteria bacterium
CCTGTTCGCAGCTCGGCTATATGTTCTTTGCCGCCGGCTCGGGGGCCTATGGCGCGGCGATGTTCCACTTGTTCACCCACGCCTTTTTCAAGGCGCTGCTGTTCCTCGGCGCCGGCTCGGTCATCCATGCCATGCACCATGAACAGGACATGCGCTTCTATGGCGGCCTGCGTCGCCATATCCCGGTCACCTTCGCGCTGATGACCGTGGGAACGCTGGCGCTGACCGGGTTTTTCTTCACCGCCGGCTATTATTCGAAGGATGCCATTCTGGAAGCGGCCTTTGCCAGCGCCACCTCGCATGGCCAGTTCGCCTTTTTCGTCGGCGCGCTGGTGGCGCTGCTGACCAGCTTCTATTCGTGGCGGCTGGTGTTCCTGACCTTTTATGGCGCACCGCGCTGGGCCGCATCCGAGCATATCCAGCACGCGCTGCACCATGCGCATGGCAACGGTGATCATCACGCCCCGGCAACCGGTGACCATGTTGAATCGGTGTCATCCGGCACCGGGGGCTATCATCCGCACGAAAGTCCCTGGACGATGCTGCTGCCCTTGTTCGTGCTCGGCGCCGGGGCGCTTGGTGCGGGCTGGTTGTGGCACGAACAATTCGTCGGGGCCGAACAGGGCGCCGGCTTCTGGCGCGGCAGCATCGCCTTCCGTGAACATCTCATGCACGCCATGCACGAGGTTCCGGCCTGGGTGGTGTGGACGCCGTCGGTCGCCTTCTTCGCCGGCCTCGGTGCCGCCTGGTTCGCCTATCTCAAATCGCCCGATCTGCCCGGCAAGGTCGCGGGTGCCGTGCCAGCACTGTACCGCTTCCTCACCCACAAATGGTATTTCGACGAGCTGTATGACGCGATCTTCGTCAAGCCCGCCTTCGCCATCGGCCGTTTCCTGTGGGTGCGTGGTGACCAGCAGACCATCGATCGCTTCGGTCCCGACGGCGCGGCCGCCGCGGTGGCAAGCGGCGCGCGCGCGGCAGGTCGCTTTCAGTCGGGCTATGTCTATTCCTATGGGCTGGTGATGTTGATCGGGGTGGCCGCTGCTGCCGCCTGGTTCTTGCCCGGCTTTGTAATGGCGGCCAAGTAATGCCAATCCTGTCGTTGATGATCCTGCTGCCGGTCGCGGCGGCGCTGTTGCTGGCGGTGCTGCCGGGTCATGCCGGGCGGGCGCGCGTCATTGCGCTGGCGGTGACCCTGGTCGAATTTGCGCTCGGGCTGGTGCTGTGGGCCGGGTTCGACGCTGCCGGCCCGGCGTTCCAGTTCACCGAGAAACTGCCGCTGTTCGCGCCTTATCTCGATTGGAGCCTCGGCATCGATGGCATTGCACTGATGCTGATCCTGCTCAGCGTCTTCCTGATGCCGCTGTGCATCCTTGCCAGCTGGGAAAGCGTGCAGAAGCGCGTGCCCGAGTACATGGCGGCCTTTCTCGTCATGGAAGCGCTGATGATCGGCACCTTCGGGGCGCGCGACATCTTCCTGTTCTACCTGTTCTTCGAAGCCGGGCTGATCCCGATGTTCCTGATCATTGGCATCTGGGGCGGCGCGCGGCGCATCTACGCCAGCTATAAATTCTTCCTCTACACGCTGCTCGGCTCGGTGCTGATGCTCGTCGGCATGCTCTATATGGTCGGCGAGGCCGGCAGCACCGACATCGGCGTGCTTTCGGCGTACAACTTCGATCCCCATGCGCAGTTCTGGCTGTTCCTCGCCTTTTTCGCCTCCTTCGCGGTCAAGATGCCGATGTGGCCGGTGCACACCTGGCTGCCCGATGCCCACGTCGAAGCGCCAACCGCCGGCTCGGTGATCCTTGCCGGCGTGCTGCTCAAGCTTGGCGGCTATGGTTTCGTGCGTTTTTCGCTGCCGATGTTCCCCGATGCTTCGGCGCAACTGATCTGGCTGGTGTTTGCGCTCTCGATGGTCGCGGTTGTCTACACCTCGCTCGTCGCACTGGTGCAGAACGACATGAAGAAGCTCATCGCCTATTCGTCGGTCGCGCACATGGCGTTCGTCACCGCCGGGCTGTTCGCGCTCAACACGCAAGGCATCGAAGGCGCG
>CAJAHV010000141.1 GCA_903939555.1 uncultured Alphaproteobacteria bacterium
CTGCTGCTGCTCGGGCTTGTCCTTGTGGCCTTTGCCATTACGGGTATCGGCGATCCGTTCGCCGGCGGCGGCCCGGTCGGGTCGATTGCCAAGGTCGGCGACAAGGTGGTCGGCGAGAATGAGCTGCTCAAGGCCTTCGACCGGCTGGTGCGCAACGCCCGCCAGTCCAACCCCGGGGTCAGCCAGACCGATTTTGCCAAACAGGGCGCCGTGACGGTCGCCGCCGACCAGTTGATCGGCCAGACCGCGGTGGAAACGCTCGCCACCAGCGCCGGCATTGCCGCCTCGGAGCGCGCCATCGGCGCTGTCATCGCCGGCATTCCCGCCTTCCAGACCGGCGGCAAGTTCGATGAAGCCACCTATCGCCGCGTCATTGCCGATCAGAAATTGACCGAGGCCGAACTGCACCAGGGCATCGCCGGTGATCTGGTCAGGAAGCAATTGCTCACCCCCGTCACGGCGGCACTGGGCGTGCCGGCCGATATGGCGCGGCCCTATGCCCAGATGCTCGTCGACATTCATCGCGGCGGCGTCGCGCTGGTGCCGGTCACTGCCAGCGTGCCGCCGACCGAGGCCGAAATCGCCAAATTTTATGCCGACAACAAGGCGCGTTTCACCGTGCCCGAGCGCCGCGCCTATCGTTATGCCACCATCGACAGCGCCGGCATCATCGCCAGCGCGGCCGTCAGCGAGGCACAGATCGCCGCCGCCTTTGCCAAGGATCCGGCGAAATATGGCGCCGCCGCGACCCGCCGCCTCGAACAGGTGGTCGTTCCCGACGAAGCCAAGGCGCGGGTGCTTGTTGCAGCCGCTGCGACCGAAGGTTTTGGCAAGGCCGCGCAGCGCATCGCCGGCTTCGGTGCCGCTGACATCGACCTTGGCGAACAGACCCGCGAAGCTTTTGGCAAGGCGACCAGTCCCGCCGTTGCCGATGCGGCCTTTGCTGCCAGCGTCGGCAGCGTCACCGCCCCGATCAAGACTGCCTATGGCTGGCACGTCGTGCGGGTCGCAGCACTGGGCGCCGCCGGCAAGTCGCTGGCACAGGCGCGCGCCACCGTTGAGGCCGATCTCAAAAAGACTGCCGGCAC
Source organism: uncultured Alphaproteobacteria bacterium (assembly GCA_903939555.1). GTDB lineage: Bacteria > Pseudomonadota > Alphaproteobacteria > Sphingomonadales > Sphingomonadaceae > Sandarakinorhabdus. Next base: position 1,089 of record CAJAHV010000141.1, read on the forward strand.
CGCCGCGCTGGGTGATCTTGTCGCCGCCATCGAAGACGGGGTCGAAGCCGGCAAAAGCTTCGCCGACATCGCCAAGGAACAACGGCTGGCCATTCTGGCGCAAACGCCGGTGACCAAGGAAGGCAGTGCCCCGGGCGCACCGCCGCTCAGCGGTGACGCTGCCGCCATCGCCGCCAAGGCGTTTCGCCACGAACCCGGCGATGGCGCCGCCGTCGAAGATCTGGGCGGCGGCAAGTTGATCGTCATCGAAACCATGGCCGTCACGCCGGCCGCACCGCAACCGCTGGCCGAGATTCGGGCCGTCGTCGTGGCAGGCGCTGCCCAGGCAAAGGCGATGGCAGCCGCGCGCGGCAAGGCCGATGCGGTGGCCGCAGCGGTACGCAAGGGGCAGGCCTTCGATGCCGCGCTGGCGGCGCAGGGCCTGCCGCCGTCGCAGCCGCTCGCCGGCCGCCGCATCGATATCGCGCAGCAGCAGCAAGTGCCGCCGATGCTCCAGGCCTTCCTCGAAACGCCCAAGGGCAGCGTGCAGGTGCTGGCAGGCGGGCTAGGCTGGGTGCTTATCCACACCAGCGCCATCGAACCGGGCCAGATCGAAGCCGTGCCGGGCCTTCTCGAAGCCGGGCGCCGCGATATCGCTGCGCAGGTACCCGAAGAATTCGCCGCCGCCTTTGCGCTGGCTGCGGAACGCGCGCTCGGCACGACGCGCAATAGCAAGGCCATCACGGCAATTGCCCGGCGGCTGTCGGGCCTTGATACCGGTACGCCGTAACTTGGGCGATTTCGGCCGCATCGCCCCCGATCGGGACATCGTCGTTGCCGCGCTCGGGGAAGGCCGGGCGCAGTTGGTGTGGACGCGCATCGTCGCCGATACCGAAACGCCGGTATCAGCGATGCTCAAGCTCGGCGCGGCGCAAAGCGGCAGTTTTCTGCTCGAATCGGTCGAAGGCGGCCAGGTGCGCGGCCGCTATTCGCTGCTCGGGCTGGAACCCGATCTGGTCTGGCGCGCCACGGGTGACACCTCCGAAATCAACCGGGACTGGCGCAGCGACCGCAGCGCCTTCGTGCCGGTTGCGGGCGGCGCGCTGGCGGCGCTGCGCGGGCTGGTCGCCGAAGCGCGCGCCGATGTGCCCGCCGCGCTGCCGCCGGCACTGGCCTGCCTTGTCGGCTATATCGGCTATGAAGCGGTGCGGCTGGTCGAACCCAGCGTGCCGGGCAATGCGCCCTCGCCGCTCGGCCTGCCCGACATGCTGTTCGTCAGGCCGACGCTGCTGCTGGTCTTTGACCGGTTGAAGGACGAACTGTTCATCGTCGCGCCGATCTTTGCCGCCGCCGATCCGGGCGCGGCTTATGCCGATGCGGTCGAACGCATCGAAGCGACGCAGGCCCGGCTGGCGCGGGCCCAGCCACCGCGCGCCGCCGCGTTGGCTGCACTGCCCGACGGCAGCGCCACGCCAATCGTCGGCCCGGCGCGCTATGCCGAGATGGTAGCGCGCGCCAAGGACTATATTCTGGCCGGCGACGTTTTCCAGGTCGTGCTGGCACAGCGTTTCAGCGTCGATTTTCCGCTGCCACCGCTCGACCTTTACCGTGCGCTGCGCCGCATCAACCCGTCACCCTTCCTGTATTTCCTCGATCTGCCGGATTTCGCGCTGGTCGGCTCCAGCCCCGAAATCCTCGTGCGGGTGCGCGATGGCGATGTGACGATCCGGCCGATCGCCGGCACAAGGCCGCGCGGCCGCGACGCGGTGGAAGATGCCGAAAACAAGGCCAGCCTGCTCGCCGATGCCAAGGAACAGGCCGAACATCTGATGCTGCTCGATCTCGGGCGCCACGACACCGGGCGCGTCTCGCTGCCCGGCACGGTGACCGTCACCGATCGCGCCGGGGTGGAATTCTATAGCCATGTCATGCACATCGTCTCGAACGTGCGCGGCCGGCTCGACCCTCGCCACGATGCTGTCGATGCGCTGCTCGCCGGCTTTCCGGCGGGCACGGTATCGGGGGCGCCCAAGGTGCGCGCCATGCAGGTCATCGCCGAACTCGAACCCGAAGCGCGCGGTGCCTATGCCGGCGGCGTCGGCTATTTCAGCCCGGATGGATCGATGGATTCGTGCATCGTGCTGCGCACTGCGGTGGTCAAGGACGGCGTCATGCACGTCCAGGCCGGTGCCGGCATCGTCGCCGACAGCATCGCCGAATATGAACAGCGCGAATGCGAGGCCAAGGCCGGCGCGCTGATGGCCGCCGCCCGCGAAGCCCTGCAAGCCGCCGCCGCGCCGAATTTCGGACAATAGGCCGCATCAGGCCGGGGCTTGGCAAATGCCACCGCCCAGCGCCAGGTGATTGCCGTTCAACAGGAGTGTTCCCATGCCCAAGGCCATCTGGAACGGCGTTACCATCGCCGACAGCGACGATACCGTGGTTGTCGAAGGCAATCATTATTTCCGCGTCGATGCCGTCGATCCGGCGCTGCTCAAGCCGAGCAGCACGACGACCGTATGCGGCTGGAAAGGCACGGCCAATTATTACACGCTGGTCGCCGGCGGCGCCGAAAACAAGGACGCCGTCTGGTATTATGCCGACCCCAAGGATGCGGCGAAGCAGATCAAGGGCCGGCTGGCGTTCTGGAAGGGCGTCAAGGTCGGCTGACCCTCAACAGGGCGCGCGGGCACTGGCCCTGGCCTATGCCCTGCGCCCGTCCGCCACAAAATGATGACGCCAGCCCGGGCCTCGGCTAAAGGCTGATTACATGACCGCTTCGCCCTTCATCCTCGTCATCGACAATTATGACAGCTTCACCTTCAACCTCGTGCATTATCTGCTCGAGCTTGGGGCCGAAACCCGCGTCATTCGCAACGATGCCATCACCGCCGCCGAAGCGATTGCGCTGCAGCCGCAGGCCGTGCTGCTGTCGCCCGGGCCGTGCACGCCCAATGAAGCAGGCGTCTGTCTCGATCTGATTACCGCCGCCGCCGCCGTGCGCCTGCCCCTGCTCGGTGTCTGCCTCGGCCATCAATCGCTCGGCCAGGCCTTTGGCGGCACCGTGGTGCGCGCGCCGCAGGTCATGCATGGCAAGACCAGCGCGATGACCCATGATGGCACCGGCATCTTCGCCGGCCTGCCCAGCCCGTTCGAAGCGACGCGCTATCATTCGCTGATCGTGCGCGAGGATGATCTGCCCGGCTGTTTCGCAGTCAACGCGCGCAGCCCGGATGGCATCATCATGGGCATGCGCCACAAGGAACTGCCGTTGCACGGCGTGCAGTTCCACCCCGAAAGCATCGCCACCGAACATGGCCATGCCATGCTGGCCAATTTCATGACCCTGGCCGGATTGCAGCCGCAGCCGCTGGCCCGCGCGGCGTGAACCGGCCGCTGCCCGACGCCGGGGCGGAACTGCCGCCCGATGTCGCCGCCGATGCCTTTGCCCGCATCTTCGACGGCATGGCCGATGACACGGCGCTGGCTAACTTTCTCGTCGCGCTGGCCGAGCGCGGTGAAACGGTAGACGAGATCGTCGCTGCCGCGTCGATACTCAGAGCGCGTGTCGGCAATCCGCTGCACTATCCTGAAGCCATTGATGTTTGTGGAACCGGTGGTGATGGCAAGCACAGCCTGAACATTTCCACCGCCGTCGCCATCACCGTCGCCGCCTGCGGGGTAAAGGTCGCCAAGCACGGCAATCGCGCTGCGTCCTCGGCGAGCGGTGCC
>CAJAHV010000142.1 GCA_903939555.1 uncultured Alphaproteobacteria bacterium
CGGGGAGACCGACCAGTTCGACCCCAGCCTGTTCGAAGGCACCACGCCGGTCATGCGGCCGCCGGGTGCCGGCTATCATCTGACCGAGGATTTGGCGGCGCGGGCGTCGGCGTGGCTGCGCACCCAGCATGAACTGACCCCGGACAAGCCGGCGCTGCTGTAATTTTCCACCGGCGGCGCGCACGCGCCTTTGCAGGCGCCGCGCGACTGGATCGAGCGCTTCAAGGGCCAGTTCGACAGCGGCTGGGATGCGATGCGGGTGGCAACCCTCAAACGCCAAAAGGCCATGGGCATCGTGCCGGCGAACACCGATCTGACGGCGCGTGATGCGCAATTGCCGGCATGGGCAACGCTCAGCCCCGAGCAGCAGCGCGTCGCGGCGCGGCAGATGGAGGTGTATGCGGCCTTCCTCGCCCATACCGATGCGCAGGTCGGCAAGCTGATCGCCACATTGAAGGCCAATGGCCAGTTCGACAACACGCTGTTCTTCTACATCGTCGGCGACAATGGCGGCAGCGGCGAAGGCGGTTTGCACGGCAGCGGCAGCTATATGGGCGCCATCCAGGGCATGCCCGAAACCGATGCGATCCGGCTCGCCGGGCTTGACGCCATGGGCGGGCCGGGAACCTATCCGCATTATGCCGCCGGCTGGGCCTGGGCGCTGGGCGCGCCGCTGCCGTGGATGAAGACGGTGGCATCGCATCTGGGCTCGACGCGCAACGGCATGGTGGTGAACTGGCCCCGGGGCATCAGCGCGCCGGCCGGCATCCGCAGCCAGTTCGGCCATGTCAACGACATCGTGCCGACGATCCTCGAGGCCGCGCATATCGCCGTGCCCGAGGTGGTCGACGGGATAAAGCAGAAGCCGATCAACGGGACGAGCCTTGTCTACAGCTTCAACGATGCCAAGGCACCCGAACGCCACACGACGCAATATTTCGAAGTGTTCGGCCACCGCGCGCTGTATCATGATGGCTGGATGGCTTCGGCGTTTCATACCCGGCTGCCGTGGAAGGCATTCTCGCTCGAACAGAAAAGCTTCGAGGCCGACAAATGGGAGCTGTATGACCTGAGCAAGGACTTCTCGCAGGCGCATGATCTTGCGGCGAAGCAGCCGGCGCGGCTGGCGGAAATGCAGGCGCTGTTCATGGCGGAAGCGGCGGCCAATGATGTGCTGCCGCTCGCCAATATCATCGTTTCAACCGGGCGCGGGCTGCCGTCGATCCCGGGCAAGCGCATGGTGATGCGTTTTGGCGCGGGCACCGCCGGCATTCCGGAATCGGCGCTGCCCAAGACCTATAACCGCTCGTTCAGCGTGACCGCGACGCTCGACAGCGCCGGCAGCGCGCAGGGCGTGGTCGCGGCGCTCGGCGGCAGCAGCGCCGGCTGGTCATTGTGGCTCGATGCCGGGGTGCCGGTGCTGACCTATCGGCTGTTCAACATCCAGACGGTGACGCTGCGCGGGGCGGCAGTGCTGGCGGCCGGCAGCCACCAGTTGCGTTTTGATTTCGATTATGACGGCAAGGGCTTTGGCAAGGGCGGCACCGTGCGGTGGAGCATCGATGGCGCGGTGGCGGGCAGCGACCATGTCCCGGCCAGCCCGCCGGGGCTTTACACCATCGACGAAAGCTTTGACGTGGGCCGCGATCGCGGTTCTCCGGTGGCGGATTATCCGGCGGCGGGCGGGCTGGGCTTTGGCTTTACCGGCGGCAGCATCGGCGAGGTGGTGATCGAGGCAAGGTAAGGGCTTTCGGAGGCCTCTTACGCCACCGCGATGATCTCGATCTCCTGCCCGGCCAGCAGCGCGACATCGCCGACGCGCTTGCTCATCACGGCGCGGGCGAGCGGCGAGACATAGCTGACGCTGCCATTGGCCGGATCGGCTTCATCATCGCCGACGATGTGCCAGCGCTGCACCCGGCCATCGGCGCGTTCGATCTCGACGGTGCAGCCGAAGCCGACGCTGCCATCATCGGGCCGGCCTTCGACCAGTTGCGCGCTGGCGCGGCGGGCGGACCAATAGCGCAGGTCGCGGGTGGCGCGGGCCATGGCGCTGCGGTCGCTGGTGATGGCGTCGCTGCTGCGTGCCGCATCCCAGGCGGCGCGGGCGCTGGCGAGTTCGGCATCGATGCGGGCGAGGCCCTGCGGCGTCACCAGATTGGCATGCGCCGGGATCGGCCGGTCGGGCAGATCGGCGGCGACGGCTTCGGCGTCGGATTCCTTGGTGAAGGCTACACTCATGGCGGGGATATGGTGCCGGCGGGGCGTTTGCGCAATCGTGGCGGGGTGTTAGCGTGGCCCCATGTTGCGCCCCGTCCTCGCTCTGGCCCTCGCCCTGTTGCTCGCCGCCCCGGCTGCGGCCGAACCGCTGGCCGATCTTGTCGCCGGGCGGACAGCGGCGACGCCGGGGCTGGTCGGGCTGGTGGTGGTCGTGGCCGACCGGCAGGGCGTGGTGCGCGCGCAGTCCTTTGGCGCGGCGCGCATCGATCCGGCGCGGGCACTGGCGCCCGACACACCCTTGCGCGTCGCCTCGGTTTCCAAGGCGGTGGTGGCGATCGGTGTGATGCGGCTGGTGGAGGCGGGGCGGCTCGACCTCGACAGCGATGTGTCGCTCTGGCTCGGCTGGCGGCTGCGCCACCCCGGTTTTCCCGATGCGCCGGTAAACTTGGGGCAATTGCTGTCGCATACTTCGGGGATCAGCGATGGGGCGGGTTATAATATCCCGCTGGGTGAGCGCTTGCAGGACAGGCTTGCCGACCATTGGGCGGCGGCACCGGGGACACGCTTTGCCTATGCCAATCTCAACTATGGCATCATCGCATCGGTGATGGAGGCGGCGACCGGGGAACGTTTCGACCGGTTGATGACGCGGCTGGTGCTGCAACCGCTGCGGCTCGACGCCGGTTACAACTGGAGCGGGGCGAGCGACGCCGCGATTGCTGCCGCCGCCACGCTGTATCGCACCGGCCGAGACGAGAGCGACTGGCACCCGCACGGGCCGTGGGTGGCGCAGGTCGATGACTTGCGGGGCGTGCGGCCGTGCCCGGTGCGCACCGCCGGGCCATGCGATCTGGCGACTTATGCGCCGGGCAGCAACGGCACGCTGTTCAGCCCGCACGGCGGCCTGCGGATTTCGGCACTGGGGCTGGCGAAAATCGGTCGGATGCTGCTGCGCGGCGGCACGGTTGATGGCGTACGTCTGCTGCGGCCGGCCTCGGTGCGGGCGCTGATGACGCCGGTTTGGCAGGCGGGTGGGCGGCCGCAGGACGATGATTACCAGGGTCAGATGCGCTGTTATGGCCCCGGCCTGCACTGCCTGACGGGTGGCAATGATGCGCCGGTGGCAGGGGCACGCTGGTGGGGTCATCTCGGGGAAGCCTATGGACTGCTTGCCGGGCTATGGGTCGATACGGCGCGGCAGCGCGTGCTGGTCTATGCGCTGACCGGCAGCCGTGACGATCCGTTCAGGCCGGTGCATCGCAGCGCCTTCACGGCGGTGGAGGAAAATATCCTGATGGAACTGGCGGCGACCCCGCCACGGCGGTAGAAGGCGGACGCAACCACGCGGAGAGCGACGATGATCGGCTATGCCATGCTCGGCACCAACGACCAGGACCGGGCCAATGCCTTCTACGACGCGGTGTTCGGCGCTGTCGGTGTGGGCCGGTTGATGACATTTCCGTCGGGCGGCATCGCCTGGGGGGTGAATTGGGGCGTGCCGATGATCGCGGTGGGAACGCCGCATGATGGCGCGCCGGCGAGTGTGGGCAATGGCTCGATGCTGGCGGTAACGCTCGATACGCGCGCCAAGGTTGATGCCATGCACGCCGCCGCCATCGCTGCCGGCGGTGCTGATGAAGGCGCGCCGGGCGTGCGCGGCGAGGAAGGCGCGCAAGCCTTTTACGGCGCCTATTTCCGCGACCTTGATGGCAACAAGCTGTGCGCTTTCAGGGTCGGTCCCGCCTGACCAGCAACCTTGATCTTGTCACCGCCGATGTAAAGGCGCGCGACCGTGACCGTTATCTGAGCGTGCTTTATGCGCCGGCGGCGGCGCGGCCGGCGTTGCTGGCGCTGCACGGGCTCGATCTGGAACTGGCGCAGTTGGTCGCTTCGACGACCGAACCGATGCTTGGCGAGATCCGGCTGGCCTGGTGGCGCGATGCGCTGCTGGCGCTCGATGGGGGTCAGGTGCCGGCGCAACCGCTGCTGGCGCTGCTCGCTGCCGAAGTGCTGCCGCGCGGCGTCTCGGGCGCCGAACTGGCCGGGCTGGAGGATCGCTGGCTGGGGTTGATCGGCAGCGACACCGTGCCACCGGCGCATGTCAGCGGCGGCGGCACGCTTTTCGCGCTGCTCGCCCGGCTTTGTGGCTGCGAGCCGCAAGCGGCGCGGCGGCTGGGGGAAGCCTGGGCGGCAGGAGAGCCGGCGCCGCGGCCGGTGGCGCCGCCGTTGCGGCCGCTGTTCGGGCTGGCGCAATTGGCGGCACGCGATGCCGCCCGGGCGCGGACCGGGCAGGGGCGCGAGGCGCGCGGCAGCACGGCGCGGCAGGTGCGCCTGCTCATCGGCGTTGCCTTTGGGCGCTGATCGGCGCTAGATCACCGTCACAGGGTCACCCATGCGCCGCTTTGCCGGTGAAGTTCGGGATCAACGGGAATGCGGCGAATGCTGGCGCTCGGCGTGGCGGTTCTTGCTCTGGTGGCAGCGGGGTTCCTGTGGACCCGCAATGCGCCGGTGGCGACGGCGAGCGAGGCACCCCGCTTTGCCGCCGATGCGACGGCCGCGGACGATCAACCGCTCGAAGCACCGGCCAGCGCCGTCACCGATGCCGACCGTGAAGTCCGGCGCTTCGCTCGCTATGACAAGGACACTGATGCGCTGATCAGCCGCGACGAATATCTGGTCAACCGCACCAAGGCCTTTGCCAAGCTTGATGTGAACGGTGATGGCAAGGTCGGCTTCGATGAATATGCCGCCACCACCGTCGCCAAGTTCGGCAAGGCCGATCGTGATGGCGATGGTGCGTTGGCGGCCAAGGAATTCGCGACGACGGCGGCGAAGCGCAAGGCAAAGCCGGCGTGTGTGTGCGAGAAGGGTGATGAGGGTTAGAGCCCCCCTTTCCCGCTTGCGGGAGAGGAGGCAGTCGCCGGGTTCTGCCCCGAAAAAGGGGTGCAGGGGCTCAGCCCCTGCCCGCCGGAGGCGCTCTTACTTCCGCGCTGCAATCCAGTCATCGACGCGGCGTTCGAGGATCGACAGCGGCTGCGAACCCGAGGCGATCAGCAGGTCGTGGAAGCCCTTGATGTCGAACTTTGGGCCCAGCGCTGCTTCGGCCTTCTGGCGTTCGGCCATGATCTTCAGCATGCCGATCTTGTAGCCGGTCGCCTGGCCCGGCAGCGTGATGTAGCGGCGCACTTCGGAGCGTGAGCGTTCCGGTGGCTGGCGGCCGGTGTTGATCATATAGGCAGTAGCTTCGTCCTCGGTCCAGCCAAGCGCATGGATGCCGGTATCGGTGACCAGCCGCGCGGCGCGGAACAGTTCGGCATCCAATCGCATGAAATCGGCAGCGACATCGGGAAAGGCGCCGAGTTCCTTGCAGACGCGCTCGGCATAAAGCCCCCAGCCTTCGCCAAAGGCGACATAGCCGGTGACCGAACGGAATTTGGGGCCGCCCTTCTGGCGCACCTGGATATCGCCCTGGGTGTTATGGCCGGGTACCGATTCATGGCACATCAGCGTGTAGAGCGCCGCCGGATCGGGCGTCATGCCGACGAGATGGACAAAGGTCCGTGCCGGGCGCTTGCCATCGGGGCTGGGCGCCGAGGCATGGGCGGCGCCGCCGGCGAGTTCGCTGAACGCCGGCTCGCGGACGACTTCGATGCCATAGGCTGGCAGCGTGCCGAACAATTTCGGCAGCAGCGTGCGGGTATGGGCGACGAATTCATTGGCGGTCTTCAGATAATCGGCGCGCGCCGCATCGTCATAGGGCCGCGGCGGGAAGCGCGTGGCGCGATCCTGGTAAAAGGCGCTGCGGTCCTTGAAGCCGGCGGACTGTGCCAGCGCGTCCTGTTCGGCCTCGATGCGCGCGACTTCCTTGCGGCCGATGCTGTGGATCTGGTCGGCGGTGAGGTCGGTGGTGGTGTTGAGCTTGAGTTCATTGGCATAATAGGCAGCGCCGCCGGGCAGGGTGATGGCGCCGACCTTGCCGCTGGGCGCGGTCGGCAGTTCGCTGCGCGCCCAGGCGATGACGCGGTCATAGGCGGGCTTGAGGTCGAGGATGGCGGCGCGCGCCTCGGCGAGCCGGGCATCGGCATCGGCGCGCGGCAGCTTGCCGGCGGTGACGAGTGCTTCGGTCTTGCTCTTGACGTCAGCCCATAGCGCTGCATCGGGGCCGGCGCCGAACGGCGCGCCGTTGGTCAGGCTTTCGCTGCCGCTGATGATAGTTTCGATCTGGAATTTCGGCGCGTGGATGCCGGCGGCGGCGCTGGCCTTGGTGCGTGCGATGGCGACATCGAGCACGGCGGGGATGCCGCGCAGCCGGGCGATATAGTTGGTCAGGTCGGTGGCATCGGCGACATTATGGGTGTTGACCAGAAAGTCGGGCAACTGGCTGTGCGCCGAATAGAGCCGCGAATAAAACGGCGGGCGGTAGAGGCGGTTGGCTTCCGACATGGCGGCGCGATCGGCCTCCAGCGCCCATATGTCGAAATTGACCTGGGCTTCGGGCGAAAGCCGGGCGCGATCGAACTGCGCCTTCATGCGGGCGACGCTGGCCTGGCGCCATGCCAGTTGTTCAGTGGCGACGGCGTCACCGATGTCATTCCACTGGTCGCCGCCATCCTTGCTGCCCAGCCGGGTGGCGAGTTGCGGGTTGCGCTTCACCCATTGCGCGAATTCGGCGTCGAGAAAGGCAGTCAGCCGCGCATCTTCGCTGACGCCGGGTGCTGTCGGGGCTGGGGCGGGGGCCGGTGCCGCCAGCAAGGCCAGCGCCGGGGCGAAGGGCAAAGCCGCTGCGGCGACAATAGCGGCGACCGAGATTGTACGGATGCGTTTCATGATTAACCTCAAGAGATTTGCCTGATGTTCCTAGGCGGTGTTCGGCAGGCGGGAAAGCCTGTTCTTCGCCCGGATATGGTCGACGATGATCCGTGCCAACCAATGCGCAAGGCGTGTCGGGACCTTGTCAGGCGGCCAGCCACGCCGCGAGATCGGCGCGGGCCCGCGCAACCAGCGCCGGCTTGCGCTGGTCCTTGGTCAGCGCTGGCGGCACCAGCGCCGGGAACAGCCCGAAATTGACATTCATCGGCTGGAAATGTTTCGCGTCCGCCCCGCCGGTGATGTGGCTGAGCAGTGCGCCCAGCGCCGTGGTCGCCGGCGGCGGCAGCGGCGTGCGGCCCTGCCGGTCGGCGATGGCAAAGCGCGCCGCGA
>CAJAHV010000143.1 GCA_903939555.1 uncultured Alphaproteobacteria bacterium
ATTTCCGGTTCGGCAGGGCGTTCTAGTTTCAAGATGCCCCCTCTCCTGCCTGCGGGAGAGGCGCAAAAAAAGAGCACGGGCAAAGCCCGTGCTGACGTCAGACGGGTTCGGTTGGCTTTAGGCCAACCGCCCCGCTGGCCGATCTCGCGCGGGTCCGCGCGCAACGCGGTGCGTTGCGTGCGGCCGCGCTTCAATACACTTCAAACAAGCCGGCAGCGCCCATGCCGCCACCGACACACATCGTCACCACGACATATTTCGCACCGCGGCGCTTGCCTTCGATCAGCGCGTGGCCGGTGCAGCGCGCCCCGGTCATGCCATAGGGGTGGCCGATCGAGATCGCGCCGCCGTTGACGTTGAGAATCGACTGGTCGATGCCGAGCACATCGGCGCAGTGCAGCACCTGCACGGCAAAGGCTTCGTTCAATTCCCACAGGCCGATGTCGTTCATCGTCAGGCCGTTGGCCTTCAGCAGCTTGGGGATGGCATAGATCGGGCCGATGCCCATTTCGTCGGGCTCCAGCCCGGCCACCGCCATGCCGCGATAGGCACCGAGAGGGGTCAGGCCGCGGCGCGCCGCTTCCTTGGCTTCCATCAGCACGCTCGCCGACGCACCGTCCGAAAGCTGGCTGGCATTGCCGGCGGTGATGACACCATCGGGCAGCACCGGCTTCAGCCCGACCAGGCCGGCCAGCGTGGTTTCGGGCCGGTTGCCTTCGTCCTTCGACGTGGTGACTTCGTGATAGCTGACTTCCTTGGTCTCCTTGTTGACCATCGCCATCTTCGACGTCATCGGCACGATTTCAGCATCGAACTTGCCGGCCTGCTGGGCGGCAGCGGTGCGCATCTGCGACTGGAAGCTGTATTCGTCCATGCGGTCGCGGCCGATCTTGTAGCGCTTGGCGACGATTTCGGCGGTCTGCAGCATCGGCATGTAGATGTGCGGGTGCATGGCGAGCAGTTCCGGATCACCACCGACGCGCATTTCGCCGGTCTGCACCATCGAGATCGATTCGACCCCGGCGCCAACGGCAATCGTCATGCCGTCGACGATGATCTGCTTGGCGGCGGTGGCAATCGACATCACGCCCGACGAGCATTGCCGGTCCATCGACTGGCCCGACACAGTGACCGGCAGGCCGGCACGCAGCAGCGCGGTGCGGGCGATGTTGCCGCCCTGGACCCCCTGCTGCAACGCCGAGCCCATGATGACATCATCGACTTCGCCGCCTTCGATGCCGGCACGCGCCACGGCATGCTTGATGGCATGGCCGGCGAGCGTGGGCGACGGCGTGGCGTTGAAGGCGCCGCGAAACGCCTTGCCGATGGGGGTACGCGCGGTCGAGACGATTACAGCTTCACGCATGGGTATGATCCTTTTTTTGAGCCCTCTCCCGCAGCCGAAGGCGTCACCTTTGGCCGCGGGAGCGGGAGGAGCCCCTTGCGCTTGCAACGGGCGGGTGAGGGGTAACTAGCCCGGAAACTTCGCCATGCCCGGTTCGCTCGGCAGGTTGATGGCGCCGGTGAACAGCGCGACACCATGGTAGAAATTCACCAACTGGACCATTTCGAGCAGCGCATCGGTGTCGAAATGCACCGACACGCGCGCAAACTCCGCATCGCTCAGCTTCTTGCGCGCCAGCAGCGCATCGACGGTGGCGATGACTGCGGCATCCTTGGCATCCCAATGGCCGTCATCGGCATGGCCATCGAAGGTCGACCGCACCTGTTCGGGTGACAGCCCGGCCTTGGCGGCGAACAATTGCGTGTGGATGCCCCATTCATATTCGCAACCGGTGCGCGCCGCGGTGCGATCGATGACGACCTCGCGGGTGTGGAAATCGAGCGCGCCCTTGGCGGGCACCGCGCCGGCAAGAAAGCGATCGAGCGCCTTCTGGCTCTGGCCCATCGCGGTGAACAGCCCGATCGGCGTGGCACCGGGCGCGGCGACCTTGGCGGCCACCGCCTCGAATGCTTCGGGATAAGGCTTTTGCAGCAGTCCGATACGGCTCATCACAGCGTCCTTAAAGATATTGCAGCGTGATCCATTCGGCGGCGAGCGCCGGCTTGGTCTCGCCTTCGATTTCAACGCTGACGGTGGCGGTCGTCTGCCAGGCGCCATCGGGGCGCTGGGTCACATCGGCGAGCGCAAAGCGACCGCGGATACGCTTGCCGCTTTTGACCGGCGCCATGAAACGCACCTTGTTGAGCCCGTAATTGACGCCCATTTTCGTGCCGGCAATCCCCGGCATCGCGCCATAGGCGAACACCGAACACAGGCTGAGCGTCAGATAACCATGCGCAATCGTCGTACCGAACGGCGTCTGCGCCGCCAGTTCGGGGTTGACGTGGATGAACTGGTGATCACCGGTCACTTCGGCAAAGGCATCGATCCGCGCCTGATCGACGAGAATCCAGTCGGACACCCCGACCTCGCTGCCCACCAGCGCCCGATACTCATCGAGTGAAAGTCCCTTGGCCATGTCACACCTTCCCCAAATCGAATTTCGCGCAACCTAGGCCGTGGGTGACGTAAACGTCAACCGGCTTGTGGCGTCATGTGCAATGCGCTGGCCACACGCCCGGTGCTGACATCGGTGCGCGAGCAGATGCTTCTGCCTCACCCGAAAGCGGCGTATGGACAATGGCATGACCAATTCTGCTCCCGGACTTGCCGCCGCCCGCGCCGCGATGCGCACCCTGCACCGCGCCGCCGAACCCGCGGTGCTGGCCGGCTTGCTGCCCGCCGCGACGCTCGATACCGCCACCCGCAACGCCGTCGTCGGCCGCGCGCTGGCGCTGCTTGCCGATCTGCGCGCCGCGCAAAGCGAAGGCTGGGTCAACCGCTTCCTCCACCAATATCGCCTCAACACCGCCGAAGGCGTCGCGCTGCTCAGCCTCGCCGAAGCCTTTCTGCGCGTTCCCGATGCCGAAACCGCCGATGCGCTGATCCGCGACAAGATCGGCACCGCCGATTGGGCGCAGCACGCCGGCGAAAGTGATTCGGCGCTGGTCAATTCCGCCACCTGGGGGCTGGTCATCACCCGCGCGCTGATGGGCGAAAACACCGATTCCGGGGCAAAATCGAGCGTCCTCAAGCGCCTCGTCGCGCGTGCCGGCGAGCCGTTCGTGCGGCAGGCCGTCGGCGCCGCGATGCGGATGATGGGGCAGGTGTTCGTCATGGGCCGCAGCATCGACGAGGCCATCGCCCGGGCGGGAGACAAGGATAATATCGGCTTCACCGCCAGCTTCGACATGCTCGGCGAAGCGGCGCGCACCCGTGCCGATGGCGCACGCTATTTCGCCAGCTACAGCGCCGCGATCCGCGACACCGCCAAGGCGACGAAAGCCGCTGCGATTACCGACCGCCATTCGGTGTCGGTGAAACTGTCCGCCCTGCACCCGCGCTATGAAACCGCCCATGCCGCGACCTGCGTGCCCGAACTCACCGCCATGCTGCGGCAATTGGCGCATGAAGCCGCCGCTGCCGGCATCGGCCTGACCGTCGATGCCGAAGAATCCGAACGCCTGATGATGAGCCTCGACATCATCGCGGCAGTGGCGCGCGACCCGGCGCTGGCCGGCTGGGGCGGCTTCGGCATGGCGGTGCAGGCTTATGGCAAGCGCGCCCGTGCCGTCATCGCCTGGGCCGACGCGCTCGGTGCCGCCACCGGGCAACGGCTGACAGTGCGGCTGGTCAAGGGCGCCTATTGGGACAGCGAGATCAAGCGCACCCAGGAAGCCGGGCTGGCCGATTATCCGCTGTTCACCCGCAAGGCGGCGACCGATGTTTCCTATCTCGCCTGCGCGCGTGACATGCTGGCGGCGCCGCACATCTATCCGGCCTTTGCGACGCACAACGCGTTGACCGTCGCCACCATCCTCGAATGGGCCGGCGATGTCCTTGGCAAGGATGGGCGCGATTTCGAATTCCAGCGGCTGCACGGCATGGGCGAAGGCCTGTTCGAACGGTTGTTGCGTGAACAGGGCTACAAGTGCCGCACCTATGCGCCGGTCGGTGGCCACCGCGACCTGCTCGCCTATCTCGTCCGCCGCCTGCTCGAAAATGGCGCCAACTCCAGCTTCGTCCACCAGCTCGCCGATGCCAATGTCAGCGACGACGTGCTGCTCGCCGATCCGGCGGCCAAAATCGCTGCCGTGGGCGGCACGCCGCACCCGTCGATCGCGCTACCGGTGCGGCTGTTCGGGGATTCGCGCGACAATTCGGCAGGGATCGACCTTGCCGATGCCGAAGTGCTCGGCGGCGTCGCGGCGGGGATCGCGCAAGCCCCCCTCTCCCGGGCCGCGCTTGGCGCGTCTCTCGACCTCCCCCCGGCGGGGGGAGGTGTTACGTCACCTCCGCCCGCCGGGGGGAAGTCGGACTCGCCGGAGGCGAGCCGGGAGAGGGGCGCATTGAGCACCGTCATCAGCGCCGCCCATGCCGCCCAGCCCGGCTGGGCCGCCACCCCGGTCGCTACCCGCGCCGCCGCGCTCGACCGGCTTGCCGAGCTTATCGAACGCGACACGCAAGGCCTGATGGCCGTGCTCGTCCATGAAGCGAAAAAGACCATCCCCGATGCGCTCGGCGAAGTCCGCGAGGCGGTCGATTTCTGCCGCTATTACGCTGCGCAAGCCCGCGACAAATTCGTGCCCGTCCTCCTCCCCGGCCCGACCGGGGAACGCAACGAACTCCACCTCGCCGGGCGCGGCGTGTTCGCCTGCATCGCGCCGTGGAATTTCCCGCTCGCCATCTTCATCGGCCAAATTGCCGCCGCGCTCGTCGCCGGCAATGCCGTGATCGCCAAGCCGGCGCCGCAAACCCCCGAGATCGCCCGCCGCGCCGTCGCGCTGGCACATGCAGCCGGGGTGCCGACCGATGTGCTGGCGCTGGTCACCGGTGACGGCGATATCGGCGACGCGCTGGTCCGCGATCCGCGCATCATGGGGGTCGCCTTTACCGGCAGCACGGCCACGGCGCGGCGCATCGCCCGGGCGCTGCTCGATGACGAAACCCGACCGCTGGTGCCGCTGATTGCCGAAACCGGCGGCATCAACGCGATGATCGTCGATTCGACCGCGCTCACCGAACAGGTGGTGCAGGATATCATCACCAGCGCCTTTCGTTCCGCCGGGCAACGCTGCTCGGCGCTGCGCCTGCTGCTCGTCCAGGACGATGTCGCCGAGCGCACGCTGGAGATGCTGGCAGGCGCCATGGATACGCTGGTGGTCGGCGACCCCGCTGATCCCGCCACCGATGTCGGCCCGGTCATCGACAGCGCGGCGTTCGACAAGCTGGAGGCCTATCGTCAGTCACAACGCCCGCGCTGGCGGCACAGCGTCGCCGCCCCCGCCACCGGCAATTTCATCGCGCCGACGGTCATCGCGCTGGACAGGATCGCCGATCTCGACGCCGAATGGTTCGGGCCGCTGCTCCATGTCGTGACGTGGAGGGCCGGCGCGCTGCCGCAGACCATCGCGGCGGTCAATGCCCTTGGCTATGGCCTGACCATGGGGCTGCACAGCCGCATCGCCAGCGTCGCCGCCAGCGTGACGGCGACGGCGCATGTCGGCAACCTCTACATCAACCGCTCGATGATCGGCGCCATCGTCGGCAGCCAGCCCTTTGGCGGCGAGGGCCGCTCCGGCACCGGCTTCAAGGCCGGCGGGCCGCATTACCTGCTGCGCTTCGTCCATGAACGCACGGTCAGCACCGACACGACCAGCGCCGGCGGCAATGCGTCGCTGCTCAGCATCGAAGATGTTGGCACGATATGAGCAACCCGCCGTTTACGCCGCCACAATTTGCGTATAACAACTCCGCATGAACGCCCATAGCCCCATCGTCGCCGCGTCCGAACCGACCCGCCTTGCCGTCCCGAAAAAGCAGTGGGGCGCCGCGCTCGGCGCGTTGCAGCGCCTGCTGCGTGACAAGGACGCAACCGAGGAAGTCTTCGAAATCATGCGCGCGCTCAACGGCGATTCGACGCGCAAGGGCTATCATCGCCTGCTCGCCACCGCCGAAGGGGGCCGCCTTGCCTATAACCGCGAGGAACTGGCGCAAAAACTGTCGGATCGCGCCTGGCTCGCCACGCTGCCGCCGGGCAGCCTTGGCGCCGTCTACCGCGATTTCACAGATGCCGGCGGCGTGACGCCGCAAGGCCTGGTCGCAGTGTCGAACCATGTCATGATGGACCTTGAACACCCCGTCGCCTGGTTCGGCCGCCGCATCCGCGATTCGCACGACCTGTGGCACGTCACCACCGGCTATGGCCTTGATTCGCTCGGTGAAGCCTGCCTCGTCGCCTTTTCCTATGCCCAGACCCGCTCGCTCGGCTGGGCCTTCATCGCCGTCGGCGCGGCGCTGAAAAGCCGCAAGGCCCCCGTCAAACAACCCTATGTCGCCGCGATCCGCGAAGGCTATGCCCGGGGCAAGGCAGCGCGCTGGCTGCCGGCGCAGGATTGGGTGGCGCTGCTGCCGCTGCCGCTCGCCGATGTCCGCGCCCGATTGGGCCTCGCCCCGGCGGCGATATACCAGTCGATCCCCGCCGAACACCGCGGCAATGCCGTGCCCAAGGGCTGAAACCCGGCTTGCGTCACGCTACTCGGGCTGTTGCAGCAAACGCCTCCGGCGGCTGTAGTAGGGGCCTCCGGCGGCTGTAGTAGGGGCCTCCGGCGGCTGTAGTAGGGGCCTCCGGCGGCTGTAGTAGGGGCCTCCGGC